>JAOUNV010000030.1 GCA_029880775.1 Nitrospinota bacterium
TCGGTGATGTCTACCCCTGGCACTCATGCCGCCATCATAGCCGACGGCCTGGCGGCGGAGAGGGTGGGAAAGGTGAGCGATGGCAAGCCGAATTGCGCGGATAAAGTGAACGAAGGCGCCGTGGCGATGGTGATAAACACCACTCATGGGAAGAGGTCGATAAAGGACTCCTACGCCATCCGCCATGCGGCGTTGGTGCTGAACATTCCATATTTCACCACGCTTCGGGCCGCGGAATCCGCCGTGGAAGCCATCGAGACTGCGCGGAAGCAAAAGTTTGAAGTGGCGCCGTTGCAGGAATATTTTCCCAAAACCAGGGATTAGGGAGCTGTGGCAATGACAGGATTGGTCCGTTTGAAAGCGCTGGCGCAGGGAACGGCGATGGCCGTGACGTTGGCGGCGCCACTAGTGGCGACCGTGACGCTGGCGCCTACGGCGCTGGCCAATCCTTCGGTGGGTTACGAAAAGGAGCTTGTCGAGTCGTGGGAAAACACCCTCTTCCAAGGCAAGAAGGTGGGTTTTTCGTATATGCAAGTGGAGAGCGGAGAAAAAGGCTACCATATCACTGGCCGCGCCGTGTTAAAGCTCACCCTGATGGATGTCACCCAGGATATGTCATTCTCCAGCGAGGCGTTCCTGGCCCCGGATGGGCGGCTGAAAAAATTCAGTTATCTGCAGACCATGGGAAAACAGCGTCAGAATATCCGCGGCGTGGTGAAGGATGGCGCTATCCGGATGGTGGTCACCGGCGCCGGGGGCGGAAGGGAAGCCTTGGTGAAAGGCCCGGCGAATGTGAACCTGGCCCATATTGTGGAGTACTTTTTCAATTTTGACTTGGCGGTGGGCAAGCAGCTCACCGCGCCGGTGTTCATAGAGGCGCTGCGGGCCGTGGACAATTTTCATCTGGAGGTTACTGGAAAGAAAAGAGTCAAGACCATGCGTGGGGTCGAGGATACCTTTGTGGTGGTCTCCCGGATGCATGGAGTTTCCACCACCACATATGTCACCGCCGATGGCAGGCGGGTGTCTGGCAGCAGCCTGATGGGAATCAGCTTTGTGGAAACCACAGAGGAGGACGCCCTGAAATTACCCACGGTTAATGTCCCCATCACCAGCCTGATTACCTTCAGCCTCATTGTTCCAGACAAGCCGATAGCTGATCCCGCTAGCCTCAAGGAGCTTTCGTTGTCTATTGGGGGGCTCTCCTCGCCGGAGATCCTGCAGGACGAGCGCCAGAAAATGGGGGATTTTACGCGGGTTCTGGATAAGGAAGGAAAACGAACATTCACCGTACCGATGACCGTGCGCAAGATTACGCCCAGGGCCGCCATCTCCATATCCCAGGCGGGTAAGGCCCATCCGGAGGCGTTGAAGCCCACTCCGGAGATCCAGTCGGACAACAAGATGATCAAGAAAGTGGCCAGACAAATAACTGGCAAGGAGACCGACTCGTGGAAGGCCGCGCGAAAGATCAACCGATGGGTGTTCCTGAACCTGGAAAAAACATTGGTGGATTCCTTCACAGCTATCGACGTTCTGCTTTCCAAAAAGGGGGAGTGCCAGAGCCATACGAACCTGGCGGTGGCGCTGTTGCAGGCCAATGGGATTCCCGCTCGGGTGGCCGGAGGGTTGGTCTACTCAAAATCGAATGGTGGATTTTTATACCACGCCTGGCCGGAGGTTTTCGTGGGTCAATGGGTGGCCATGGACCCCACGCTGGGACAGGATGTGGCCGACCCGACTCATATCAAGCTGATCGAGGGAGGGGTGGAGTCGATGTTGGGCCTGATGCGCTACATCACCAAGATCTCCATCACCATCGACAAGGCGAAATGACCATGCAATGCGCCGTCATCTCCAATCGCCCCCTGACCGAAGGATTCTTTCATCTCTCCCTGGCGCCGGAAGAGCCGATGGGCGCCATCACACCTGGTCAGTTCGTCATGATCCGCTGTTGCGATTTTACAGACCCGCTTCTGCGCCGCCCCATGAGCGTGGCGGACTTTGAGCCGGACGGATCACGATTCGGGCTGATCGTGCAAACCGCCGGTCGGGGGACGGGGATGCTTTCCCACCTGGTGGAGGGGGACCGTCTGGATGTTATTGGCCCATTCGGGCAGGGATACAATGTCCCCCAGGAAGCGAAAAGCGTGATGATAGTGGCCGGGGGAACCGGCGTGGCGCCTTTCATGACCCTGGCGCCGACACTAGCCGCCGGGGGGAAGAATGTCCATGTGTTGCTGGGCGCCAGGACGAAAGGGCATCTGCTGATGGAGGAGCGGTTTCTGCATGCGGGAGCCCAGGTCCACGTGGCCACGGAGGACGGATCGAAGGGATTCGACGGATTGGTGACCGAGCTGATGGGGAAGCAGCTGGATCATATGGACGAGCCGCCAGACCTGGCGCTGGCCTGCGGGCCGGCGGGGATGATGCGGGCGGTGGCCACTCTGGCCGAGCATAGCAATATCCCCTGCCAGGTGTCGCTGGAAAACTCCATGGCCTGCGGGTTCGGCGCGTGCCTGGGGTGCGTGGCCCACGTCCGGGGGGAGGAGCGATACGTCACAGTCTGCCGCAAGGGGCCGGTGTTCGACAGCCGCGAGGTGGAGATATAATCGATGGATATCTCTGTGGATTTCTCCGGAATCAAACTGAAGAACCCGGTCGTGGGCGCGTCGGGGACTTTCGGATATGGGCTGACGTATGAAAAGTTTTTTGACTTAAGCCTCATCGGCGGATTTTGCACCAAAGGTCTTTCATTGCAGTCAAGAGCGGGAAACCCTATCCCACGGATATGCGAGACCCCCTCCGGAATGCTCAACGCTATCGGGCTACAGAACGTGGGGCTGGACAAATTCACATCCAAGAAAATGCCGAAGCTACGCAAGATCGACACGGCGGTGATAGCCAACTTTTTTGGCGAGACTGTGGAGGAGTACACCGAACTGGCGGCGAAGCTGGACGCCATTGATGGGGTCCATGGCCTGGAGATGAATATCTCCTGCCCCAATGTGGAGAAGGGAGGCGCTGCCTTCGGGACAGATATAAAGACAACCGAGGCGGTGGTGAAGGCGTGCCGGAGTGTGGTGAAAAACAAACCGCTGATCGTGAAGCTGTCGCCCAACGTGACGGACATATCAGAGTTCGCGCGGGTCTGCGAGGCCTCCGGCGCAGATGGTCTCTCCGTGATCAACACGCTGGTGGGGATGGTGATAGACATAACCAAACGAAAACCGGTGCTGGCCAACGGCGCCGGGGGGCTCTCCGGCCCGGCTATCAGGCCGGTGGCGGTGCGGATGGTGTGGCAATGCTACAAGGCGGTGAAGATACCTATATTCGGGATCGGGGGGATAGCCTCTGCGCGGGATGTGGTGGAGTTCATCATGGCCGGGGCCACCGCCGTCCAAGTGGGGACAATGAACTTTGTATCGCCAGGCATCATCCCGCAACTGGCGGAGGAGCTACCGGAGCTTTTGAGAAGGCTGGGCGCGGACAGCGTGACGGAACTGGTGGGCGCCGCGCATCGCGACTAGCCGACTGGTCGTTGTTCCCTCTATGACATTCGCCTGTCGGCGCTCATTTCATCGCGTATCGCTGGAACCTGGCGGTGCGTGTCTTCAGGGTGGGGCCGGAAAGCTTCTCCTTCTTCATCGCCTTTGACGCTTTTTTCAGCCTGTCGGCCGCAGGTGGATGGGTCTTAAAAAATCCCGCGCCATTCTTGCCGGAGATGGAGTTTAGCGTGGAGAGAAACCTGGTCAGCCCCGCCGGGTCGTATCCTGCTTTCCATGCCACACGCATGGCTTCCGAATCCGCGTCGTATTCCTGGGAGCGGGAATAGCCATTCACCACCAGCTGATTCACAATATCGTTGATAGAGTCCTCGAAAGCGGCGGTGAGCTGGGCCAGTTCCTTGGCGCCGTATTCCATCATCGCCTCCGTGCCGATGATGGAAAAGGCTTGGGTGAGGTTGGCCGTCTTTATGGCGGAGAGCCCGTGCCTCAAGGTGACGTGAGATATCTCGTGGGCCAGCACGGCGGCCAGTTGCTCCTCCGTCTTCAGCTTCGAGTATAGCCCGGTGGTGATGAAAACAAACCCTCCCGGCGCCGCGAAGGCGTTTATCTCCGGAGAGCTGATCAGCAGGAAATGGTAACCGGCGAAAGTCTGTGGCCGGGATGAGTGGCGAGACAGGGTCTGCCCAAGGGTGTTTATATAAGAGGTCCTGGCCTTGTCCTTCACCGGCCTGTATTGGCTGAGTATCTTGGCGGCCACGGCGCGGCCGATGTAATACTCCTCCTCATCAGACAGGTCGGAGAATCCCTTTCGCAGGGCGGAACCGGTTTTGGCTATGGCGTCTCTTTTCTCCCAAACTTTGCTTGCTATGTTCAAGGCGTTTTGATCGATCGGCAGACTGGCGCACCCAGTGGCCAGGGCGGCGATCAGCACGGCGGGAAGTATGCTGTATTTCATAACCTACTCCCCCCTGCTTGCCAGCTTGCCATCGGCGACAAACTTATTGATCTGTCTATCACTTACGTTGACCTTCTCCATCCGGTCCACGGCTGCGTAGTTCATCTCCGGATTCTCTTTTTTGTATTTGCTTTCCACTTTCTCGTTAAACCCCTTCCCAGCCAGCGCCACATCCTGGCCGGAGACAGCGCCTTTGCGGAACTGCTTGGCTGTGACTGCCACTTTGCCTTTGGCGGTGGCGGAGTTGTGGACCCATCCTCTTTTTTTGCCGATAGCCACCTTGTACCATCCCCCTTTTTCCTCGACGACCGTAAGCTGATCGCCATAGCGGGCGGTGGCGATGGTGGGGGCGAAAAACTTGCGATCCGCCCGGACGGAAGTGGTCTTGTGCATGATGGTGATAACCTGACCGGCGAAGGCTATGGCGGCCACCGAAACCAGGGCGATAAAGAAAAGGATGGGATATTTCACTAGGTTCTCCTGTTTATTACAGAGGTATATTAAACATAAAGGCTGGATAGAGGCAAGCGCATCGGGAAAGGTGATTCTTCGTCTTGTTGCCCTGGTTATTTCCCAAGTGTCTCCGCCAGCCAGTTCTCCAGAACTTTTTTTGAAAGCGTTCCCACAAGCTTGTGAGTGATGAAGCCCTCCCGGTCTATCAATATCGAAACAGGAAGGGCGTTCACGCCGAATAGCTTGGAAAAATCCCCCTCCGTGTCCAGCGCCATGGGATACGAGACCGGCCTCTTCTCCATGAACCGGAGAACCCTCTTCTCGTCCTGCTGGTAATTGACCCCAACGATGAGAAAGCCTTGGGCGCGATATTTTCCATATGCGGTGTCCAGGTGAGGAATCTCCCGCACGCAGGGAACACACCATGTGGCCCAGAAGTTTACCAGCGTCACTTTCCCAGCTATATCGGCGGATGATATTTGGCCGCCTCCCGGTTTTTCCAGTTTGAATATGGGCGCCTTTTCTTTCCGCCCCGTCTCGTCGGCCCCCGCGCCACTCCCCGGCCACAGGCAAATGAGGGCGAACACCGACAGCCAGGCAAAACGGCGAAAGGCTATCCCAGGCGCGCCGGTCATCGATCCATGGGGACAGTCACGGAAAATGCTCCGCGGACCTGGTTCTCTTTATACCCGCGCGCTTTATCCTCCGGGTACAGTCGGGAGAGGATGGCTGCCACACCAGGTTTGATTTTAGATTCGGCGCCATGGCAGTTCAGGCAGAACGCGGATGTGAGGATCGGTTTCATAAAGCGTAGCGATTTCGCCCCATCCTTCATCACCACTTCCACATACGCTTTCTTTAACGCTCCATTGGCCAGGTCTCGCTCCATCCGCTGCAGTCTGGCCCGCTCATAATCATCAGGCGTGTTGGCCGGGTTGCGCGTTTTCAGGCTCACCCTGTGGATCATGGAGCTGTTGTCTTGGCTGATTTGCTCCGCTTTGGCTTGGGCTATTTCACCGCAGGCGGTGACGGCGCCGGCGAATCCTGATTTCTTCACGGCGCTTTGAAGCTCGCCTTTCAATCCGGACCCAAGTTGCTTCACCATGCTCTTGGCCTTGGTGATCGCCTGTTCTTTCGTCGTTTTCCCTTCAGCGGTTCCGGCCGCCATGGCCAGCGTCATGGCCAGAGTTGCCGCTATAATTTTCATTGGCCTATCCTCAAGTATTTGTTTGCCATCTCGCCGCCGCAAAAGAACGGTTCGCGCAATATTTTCATTTAATATTCACCACATTGTCGGAAAGAGGTTCCATGAAATTCGGCTCCAGCTCCCTTAGCTTCTGATATTCCGGGGTGGCTTTCTCATACCGCCTCATATCCTCATACGCCTTGCCCAGAAAATACCGTGTGGCGGCGTGGTTTGGATTCACCTTCTTCGCTCTTTCCAGTATGTAGACCGCTTTTCGCAGGGTGTTGCCCAAATAGTAATTCCTCCCCAGCGTCTGGTACAGCACCGCCAGGATCGGGTCGTCCGGCGCCAGAGCCTCCGCCTCTTCATAGTAATCAAGTTCCTTGTCACCTTCGACGGTTCTGCGTGTTATACGGCCCGCGATCATCTTTGTCCTGGCGGCGAAATAGTTATCCAGCTTTTTGGCCTCTTCGCCTTTGGCGTTTGTCTTGCCGGTGACAGGCTCTCGCAGCTCTGTGAGGAATCTGTAGTTCGCCAAAGCGTTGGCCCCGCCATTTTTCCAGCCGGGGGTCTTGGCTTCGGGAAGGGTCTTGGCCCCGGGATTGGGGCCTTTGAGCGCTTTTCCAAGGCCCTCCTGGTCGGTTATGTACCCGGAAAGAAAGCTGGCCACGTTTCCCCCCTCGACGATCCTGTATGATTTGGAAATACGCTCCAGGCTTTTTCGGGTATGCGCTACATCATACTTTCCAGGCGCCGAAGAACCGATGAGCACAGCCCATTCCAGCTCCGGAACCATCTCTGGAGCCCACACCGTGACCGAGGGAAACACCGAAGCGAAAGCGGTCATCGCCGCCTTTAGATGCTCCAGGCTGTACAGACCCATGGGGATCCACAAGGTGGCTGTTCCCTCCGGCGTGAGCAAACCCTTTACCCGCCGAAAAGTCCCTGCGTTCAGGTGTGGGGCCATCTCCTCTGGCTTGAACACGGCGGGCCACAGGAAAACCAGATCGTATTTTCCATCAGGTTTTCGCAGCCAGGTGGCCGGGTCAGCATAAGTGATTTTCGCCCTGGGGTCGGCCAGGGCCGCCGCGTATTGTTTATCCACAATATCAACAGCCTTGACAGCCAGAGGGTTCTTCATCACCACGCGCACCGACTCCGCCCCCTGGAACAAGGCCGCGTCCACAGCCGCGCCGGCTCCCGGCCCCACCACCAAGGCGTTGTTTACTTTTGGGGAGAGGATAAGGGAAAACAGCGATCTTCTGGTGGCGCCGTCGTCGGTCCAGGCCCGCAACAGCCCGTCCTCCACCATATAGCGGAAGGCGCCGCGAAACTTGCTGAACACCTGGACATGACCCAGGTTGTTGGACTGGTCGAATTCCTTTTTGCCGCCTTTCATGCCCAGGGCCGCAGGTGGCGTGGCCATCTCCAGCGCGGCCAGCGCCAGCATGAGCCCCAGCACGATAGCCTTTTTCACTGTAACCTCCAGTCAGATCGATTTACGTTTGACTATTTCCAGATCGAGCGCGCCCTTACCGCGGATCACGCTCCCAGGTGGGTATACTCCCCGGTTCACGGTAGTGTTCGGGTATATCCAGCAGTCGGAGCCCACCAGCGCCCCCGGCAGAACCACGGTGTTGCATCCGATCTCCGTAAAGTCGCCAATGACCGCGCCCAGCTTGTTCCTGTCGGAGCCGATCATCTGGCCGGTGTGGCTGTTTGTCCTGATATTACGAATCTTGCCGGACAAGATTTCTTCGCGAGTGCGAAACTTCAGGTTGGCAAGTATTGTGCCTGCGCCCAGGTTGCAATACGATCCCATTATAGAGTCACCCAGGTAGTTGAAATGCCCCGCGTTGGAGTTGTCCATGATGATAGAATTCTTCACCTCCGTGGCGTGGCCGATAACGCATTCATCCCCCACTATAACGTTGCCGCGGATATATGCGCCATGGCGGATCTCGCAACGCTCTCCGATGACGCAGGGGCCTTTTATCACGACGCCGGTCTCCAGCACGGTGCCGGGGCCGATGTATATCTTCAGGTCGCTATCGCACACCGGCGAGTGGGTGAACGCGGTTCTCATGATCATGATAGACCGATCCTCCGACACGCCGTCCGGCATGGGAGCGTAGTTGAAGTAGAGGAACTTTTCAAAATCACCAGGCAGGTGGCCCTTTTCGTGGCATACGAAATCATCCACCATGCTGCCGATGGAATTAAGCGCCGACCATGGCTCATCCCCGGCGCGGACTTCATCGAGAAAGGTGAAATGGTTCTTGTCGGTAAAATACTCGGCAAACTTCATCTGTCCTCCTTGAGGCTGGAGAGGAGCCATCGCCCCCTGTCCGTTATATCCGCTCCAGGCCCGGCGAGGGTGACCAGGCCTTGCTTGGCCGCCTCCTCCAGCAACCTGCCATACTCACGCTCATCCAGTTCGGCCACCGGCGCCTGTGGGGCGCCTCCTTGCGCCTCAATTACCTTCAACAGCTCCACCTCCGCGGCGCCCATCGCCCCTTGAGGGTTTTTGATAGCCAACATAAGCATGGCAAGCAACTCCTCTCCCAGGTCCGCCAGCGCCAATGAGAGGCGCTCCGCCCCTCGCAGGCTCACCCCGGTTTTATCCTCGGTGCCGGATGAGCGAATGAAGACGGACGCCACATGGGAGCCTTCTTCCATTAGCTTAATATACAGCATGTCCGGCTCCTCTGGCCGGATCATTTCCGTGATGGTCAGAGGTGGCGCCTGACGGCTGGCCCATTGGGCGGTGATGCTGTCAGCTTCCTTCCATGGCGCCAGGCCGCGCCGCCACTTTGTTTTATCCACGTGGTACGCATACAACGTCTTCTTGAAACCAGGCTCGTATACCATCATGACCCCGCCCATCATCCCGGAGAGGACCACCGAGGTGTTCAGCAGGCATTTGAATCCATTGCCATGGTATACCGGCGTCGTGGCGCCGCCACCGTCTCTCTGGGACATAAACCCGTTGGTGATGGAATGCCCGCTCTCCTCCCCGCCGATGAATAGCGGCGGCTCGATCCCGGCAAAGCTGATCTTCGCATCGTCCAGGATCCGTTCCAGTAGGTCGGCTCCCAGGGTTCCCTCCGTCACGTGGCGCTCCACCTTCTTAATGACGTGGGCATTGCCGCACCTTCGCACAAGCTCCAGCGCCGCCTTCATCAGTATCCATTTGTCCCCCACGGCGGTCATCTCCGTCTGGTATCCCATCCCCTCCGCAGCCAGGGCTATATTCAGGTCGCTCTCCACGGTGTTGACGAAATACTTTTCCTGGTCCGAGTCCTTGTGGCCCCATGCCATCAGAGCGGTGGTGTCGTCGCCGGTGAGGACACGGGCATTGTCGCGGAGTGGGTCGTATATGATCATGTAGAGCCGGTCGCCGTCACCATCGAACACGGCGCCCCATACATGATCCCCGGCGCCATTGCGGCCAAGCTCAAACACCGCGGCCACTGTCAGGTTTTCGTGAAACCGCCCGCCCGGCCTCAGCATATCGCGCGTGATAGTACCCACACCCTCCAGCTCCGACACGCCACACTTCTGGTTAACGGAGCCGTCCAAGGCCTGGTTCACCACCGCAACGCGTCCAAATCCGGCCTTGACGTATGTATCCTTATTCACAGGCGCCATGGCGCCGTTGGCCGCGTCCACCACCAGAGTCACTTTTTCCAGCGAATCGGAATTGGCCCCGCAATTGGCCGGGTCCAGATGATAGCGCAGGTACAGCCCCCACGCCTCGCCGGAGCATTCCTTGGTCTCCGTTATAACAGGCGCGTTTTTGACAGTCGCTTCGTAGTCAGTTTCCATGACAAGCCGGGTCAGCTCCACGTCGTCTGGCGGCAGTAGCTTAAGGCCGCGCCTGGTGAATATCTTGACGCCGTTATAGGAGGCCGGGTTGTGCGATGCGGTGATGACGATGGCCCCGGCGGCGCCGATGGACTGGGCGAATAGGGCCGCCAGTGGCGTGGGCGCCACGCCGATGACGTGAGG
>JAOUNV010000223.1 GCA_029880775.1 Nitrospinota bacterium
TCGGCCTATGTGATCACCGGATGCGCCACCAACCCCGTCACCGGGCAGAACCAGCTGATGCTGATGGGGCGGAGCGAAGAGATCGACATAGACAGGAAAAACGCCCCACACCAGCTATCCGCGGATTATGGCCCTTCCAGCGATCCGGTGATGTCCGCCTATATCTCCCAGTTGGGGAACGAGCTCTCCCGCCTCAGCCACCGCCCGAACATGCCATACAGCTATAACGTGGTGGACGCCACGTATGTGAACGCATACGCCTTCCCTGGGGGCACCATCGCCGCCACCCGGGGGATCATGGCTTCGCTGGACAACGAAGCGGCTCTGGCGGCTCTGCTGGGGCACGAGATCGGCCATGTGAACGCCCGGCATACTTCCTCGCGTATGTCGAAGGCCATGCTGACCCAGGTTGCCGTGGTGGGGCTTGTGGTGGTGGCCGCCTCCAGTGACGACAGGCTGGCGCCTTTGGCGGCGGGGCTGGGTGCGCTGGGGGCCGGGGCGCTGCTGGCCAAGTATAGCCGGGACGACGAGCGCCAGGCGGATGAGCTGGGAATGGAGTACATGGTGAGGGCAGGCTACAACCCCCAGGGGATGGTGGGCCTGATGGACCTTTTGCGCGGTATGAGAAAGAACAAACCTGGCGCCCTGGAGATGATGTTCTCCAGCCATCCCATGAGCGATGAGCGATACGCCACGGCGGTGTCCAGGGCCTCCACCCAATACATGGACGCCAAGAATCTGAAGCTGGGCAGGGAACGGCATATGGACTCCACCGCTTCGCTACGCAAGATCAAGCCTGCCCTGGATAAGATGCAAAAAGGGGAGGCGGCCATGAAGAAAAAACAATACAGGACCGCCGAAAGCCAGTTCTCCAGTGCGCTGAAATTGGCCCCGAACGACTACGCCGGCCTGATGATGATGGCCAAGTGCCAGCTGGCCCGGCAAAAACCGAAGAAAGCGCGCAACTTTGCACAACGGGCCAAGCAGGTGAAGCCATCGGAGCCGCAGTCGGGCCATGTGCTGGGGATGGCCAGCCTATACTCCAAGGATTATCGTGGAGCCTACAACGCCTTCAGCCGCTACGAGGGGATGCTGCCGGGCAACCCCAACACCGTGTTCATGAAGGGGCTTTCCGCCGAGGGAATGGGGGACAAACGCCTGGCCGCCAGAGAGTATATGCGGTATGCCCGGGCGGATAACCGCAGCAAGCAGGGGCAGTACGCCGTCAGCCGGCTTTCGAAATGGGGTTATTTGAAGCAGCGCCAGTAGATGCCTGTCAGCTATAGTCGGGCCCGCCAGAAGAGCTTGAGCCAGGTCCGGAAGCACCCCTGGCGCCCAGCTCCTGGAGCTTGATATTGATCTTGGCGAGTTCGTTGGTAACCTCCGGGGAGAGCATCCTGCCGCCGGAGGAGATGAGCACCGAGGCGAAGGAGACTCCCAGACCGGCGAACATGACGAGCAGAACCACGGCGGTTCCCAGGGCTAAAGACTCGTTGATGGAAATGGTTTTGTTTTCGACTTTAACTTCCGCGTCCGCCATAGCCTTGGATATCTTGACAACGAAGTGATGCTTGGCCGGATCGTTGTACGCCCCCAGCAGCTCACTACCCAGGTACATTAGCACCACCAGACCCGCCGCAATGAGGCCGAAGCCGACGAAAACGATGGGGGTCCTTTCGCCGACTGATCTGTCTTGGGCGCCGGAGCGCGAGTTCATGTCCATGCCAATCTCCGATTAAATGTTCTGACTGGCATTATACCGCAGACAGGGGATCGCCACCATGGCCGGCGACCAGGGTGGGCGGCTATCGGATAAGGTAGTCCCTGGCGGCTTTGGCCATCAGCAGGGCCAGGGGCGTGCCGTGCATGAAGAGGTCGAAGATGTCTATCGGTTTGGAGAGGGTTCCGTTCTTCAGCATGATCAGTTTTTCCACCAGGTGCGGCTGGGGCGCGAAGGGGAGCAGCGCCACCACAATGGCTAATGGAGCCAGGGTGGCGTATGGGAAATAGTCGAGAGCAATATTAATCTTGTCGGTCATCAGTCACATCCGGTTAATTTGTACGTATTATGTAAGATGAGGTTTTGCCGTGGGCGATTCAGGTTATTATGCGTCACGGTTCACTTGGGGGATATTCAGCTCAATATCCCCACCAGGGCGCCGGTCATCATCGTGGCCAGCGTCCCGGAGACTATGGTCTTAAATCCCAGTTGCACAATCTCCTCCCTTCTTTCTGGAACCATGGCGCCCATCCCTCCGATCATGATTCCCAGCGAGCCTAGGTTTGCGAATCCACACATGGCGTAGGTCATGATCAGTTCAGTCCGCAGGCTCAAGGTTCCCTGTGGCAGATGCGCCATGGAAAGGTAGGCTATAAACTCGTTGAGCACGGTCTTCATCCCCATCAGTCCGCCCGCCGTCACCGCCTGATCCCATGGAACCCCCATCAGCCACACCAGTGGCGCCATCAGCCAGCCGAGAATCCGCTGCAGGGTGATCGCCTCGCCACCCATGGCGGGGATCCAGGAGAGCAAGGAGTTGCCCAATGCCACCAGCGCCACCAGCACGATCAGCATGGCGGTGACGTTGAGCGCCAGGAAAAGCCCGTCGGTGGTCCCCTGGGTCACTGCGTCCATGGCGCCGCCATGTCGTTTTTCCGTTTCCATGCTCCCGGCGGTGGCCTCACCCTTTTGCGGGATCATTATCCGGGCGATGGTGATGGCGGCCGGGGCGCTGATGATCGAGGCGACCATGATGTGCCCCAGGGCGTCCGGGATCACGGGGCCCAGGACACCGGCGTAGATCACCATCATGTTGCCGGCTATGGTGGCCATGCCGCATGTCATCACCAGGAACAGCTCGCTGCGGGTCATTCGCTGCAAGTATGGCCGTACCAGCAGAGGCGCCTCCACCATGCCGACGAAGATATTCGCCGCGGCGGAGAGCCCGGCCGCCCCGCCGATGCCCATGGTTTTTTGCAGCGCCCAGGCGAACCCGCGCACCAGCAAGGGTAATATCCCCCAGTGGAACAACAACGCCGACAGGGCGCTGACCACTATTATCAGCGGCAACGCCTGGAACGCCAGCACGAATACGTTATGCGGGGCGGTGGCGTCGAAAGGCGCCGGGCCGCCGCCGACATAGCCGAATACGAATGAGGTGGCCTGACGAGTGGAGGCTTCCAGGGCCAGGGCCACTTTGTTGAGCGATAAAAACACAGCCTGGGCTCCCGGCGCCTTGAACAGGATCAGCGCTATGACAAACTGCGCGCCAAAACCGGCGGCCACATGCTTAAAGCTGACCTCCCGGCGCGCCTCGCTGAGCGCCCAGGCGATGGCGGCCAGGGCGAAAAAGCCGAATACACTTTGCAAAACGAGCATTCAAATCCCCATGTCAGTACATTGAAGCCGTCGATTATACATGATGTCACACCCGGCGGATCGCGCCAGCTTAAGCCACCTTTTCATACTTGTCGGCCGCCACATTGCACACAGGGCACTTGTCGCCAGGCTTGCCCAGCTCGATATGCCCACATATCGGGCAGAGGTACACCTCCATGTTGTCCAGGTCCTTACCGGCCCGGACAGCCTCCAACGCTTTCTGGTACAGCTCCGCGTGGACTTTTTCCACGGTCATGGCGTACTTGAACATGACCTTAGCCTTATGGTTTGTCTTCTCGGCCTGCTCCAGCATGGGTGGGTACATTTCGGTGAACTCGTAGGTCTCTCCGGAGATGGCCGCCTCCAGATTGTCCTGAGTCGACTTTATCATGTCCATGGCTTTCAGGTGCCCGTGAGCGTGGATGGTCTCCGCCTCCGCAGTGGCGCGGAATAGCCGGGCGATCACCGCGTATCCATCCTTGTCCGCCTGCTTGGCGAAGGCCAGGTATTTGCGGTTGGCCTGGCTCTCTCCGGCGAAGGCCGTCTTCAGGTTGTCGATATTCTCTGTCATTCATTATCTCCTTATGTATGAACAATTGTTGGCGCACCAGCCGGTCGGCGATTAATAGTTTCCGAAATAAATCGCTGGAGTTTACATTATAAACAGATAAGGCTGGCGGCGCCTGCGCCATGCTACAAACGCTTCAGTCAAAGCCGTTTATTCCAGCTGACCACAGCTCTCCCCCATCCTGTTAGAATGTCTTTTACCTAAAAACCAGGATTACAGACAAAACCTGATGAACACCCAGGAGAATTTATCCCAGCCGTTGGGCTCTCGGCTAGCCCACCTGGGCCAATGGTCACGCGCCCACGCGATGGACATCACCCTGGCTCTGGCGGCTGCCATGTTGACCAGTCGGTTAGACGACCAGCCCCAGCTGTGGCCCCAGGCGGTTGCCGTCATATGGATCGCGGGCGTATGCCTGCTGCTGGCGGCGCGACA
>JAOUNV010000224.1 GCA_029880775.1 Nitrospinota bacterium
ACCCTCTCCTGGGAGGGGATTCCATATTTGCGCAAGGCGTAGGCGTTCAGCCCATGGGCCTGGGCCGGATTCCCCGTCACAGTGAAGCATGGGAGCACATCCTGCACTATACGGCTGGCGCCACCCACCATGGCCATGGCGCCCACTCGGACGAATTGATGGATAACGGCCGCCCCCCCCACCACCACCCGGTCGCCCAGGTCCACATGGCCGGAGAGCCCCGCGAGCGAAGAGAAAGTCACCTCATCGCCCAGCGCGCAGTCGTGGCCAATATGGGACTGGCTCATGATGAAGCAATTAGCGCCGATTTTTGTCGACTTCCCCTTATAAATGGAGCGATGCACGGTAGCCATTTCGTTTATCAGCGTCCCCTCCCCCACTTCCACATAGGACTCCACTTTTTCCCAATTGAGAAATTGCGGGTCACCGCCGATGACAGACTTTGCCCCTATAACGCAGCCGGGGGCGATTTTGGCCCAGTCGATCATAGCGTAGGGTTTGATAACGCATTTATCGCCGATTATCACGTTCGGCCCGATGTGGCAAAAGGGGCCTATTTCAACGCCCTCGCCTATCTGGGCGTCTGGATGTATAAATGAGCCGGGCAATTCCGACATACTTACTTATTATCCTCGATCACCGCCATCAGTTCGCTTTCGCACACCAGGACATTCTCCACGAACGCCTGACCTTTCATTTTCCACACTCGGCTTTTGGCCCGGACTACTTCGAGCTCAATTCGGACTGTGTCACCGGGGATCACCGGTTTTTTGAACCTGGTGTTGTCTATGCCGGCGAAATAGGTTAGAGCGCCTTTTTTCTCCGGATTGGAGTATATGGCCAGGGCGGCGCCGGTTTGGGCCATCGCCTCCACTATCAGCACTCCAGGCATAACAGGTTTACCGGGGAAGTGTCCGGGGAAAAAATATTCAGAGCCGGTGACGTTTTTTATGGCGACCGCTCTTTTATAAGGCTCGATTTCCACTATCCGGTCGATGAGCAAAAACGGATGGCGATGGGGCAGATATTCGTGTAATTCGTGATGCTCTATAATCAATTCCCCCTCCTAATCCTTCTCTTTTTCTTTTTCTATCTTCTTGACCCGGGCATCCAGCTTTGCCAGCCTTCTGCCCGACAACATAAACCTTTTAAATTCCATATTCTTCATCGCCATCGGCCCGGCGTACACTCCAGGCTCCTTTAGGCTTGTATACACGCCAGTCATCCCGGCCAGCATAACGCCATCGGCCACCTGTAAGTGGTCCGACACCGCAGCGGCTCCGCCGATCATCACATTTTTGCCGATAACTGTGGATCCCGCCACGCCAGCGCATCCGGCGATAACCGTGTTCTCCCCTATCACCACGTTGTGCCCCACCTGCACCTGGTTGTCTATCTTCACCCCTTTTTTTATCAGGGTGGAGCCGAGCATCGCCCTATCCACAGAAGAGCAGGCGCCGATCTCCACATCATCTTCCAGGCGCACATCACCAATGTGGAGTATCTTGCGGCTGGATCCGTCCTTGAAACGTACCAGCCCGAAACCATCGGAGCCCACCACGCACAGAGGATGGATAACGCATCGATCCCCCATCGTAACGCGATCCATTATCACAGCGTTCTCGTGGATATGGCAGTCCTGGCCGATCACACATCCGGCGCCGATCCTGGCCCCAGCCTTGATAATGGAGTTATTCCCGATCCTGGCCCCGGCGCCTACGGATACCTGGGGCCCAACGCTCACTCCTTCGCCCAGCTCCACTCCCTCGTCGATCCAGGCGGAGGGGTGAGTCCCTGGGTTTGGTCGAACCTGGGGGTGTAATATCTCCAGAGCCAGGGAGAACAGATGGAGCGGATTCTCCGCCCTGATCGCCGGACGGCCTGTCTCGACTCCAGCTGGCGCCACTATGGCTCCGGCGCGACAGCCAGAAAGGCCGCTGGCGTGTTTTGCGTCTTTGATGAACGTAAGCTCCGCCGGGCCGGCCGAATCCATAGAAGCGGCCCCCGTTATATCCACGGCGCCATCGCCATCCACCGCGGCCCCCAGGGCGGCGGCCAACTCATCGAGCCTCATGCGCCAGGCCCGCCCTTACGGTTTCGCGCTGGCTTTCGCGTCGTAAAGCTTGATTATATCCGCGGTAATATCGATGGAATCGTCCGCATACGCCACCACTCCCCCGGTAGGGTTCAGGCCCGAGCTGTTCTCCAGGACCATGACAATCCCTTTTTGCTTTGCGTAACCGTCGATTATATGCTGGACATCGTTTATTATCTTCTGGGAGGCTTTCGCCTGCGCCCGCCGCAACATGTTGGAGCTGTCCTTTTGGTTGTTTTCAAGATCCCTTCGAAGCCGGATCATTTCGAACTCTTTTTCCTCCACCACATCGGGACGCCAGATCATCTTTTGCTGGTTATACTCCCCCTCCAACTTGACCAGTTTCTTCTTCATCTCCTGCAGCTTCTTGCCTTCGGTCTCCATCCTCACTTTCAGCGCGCCCACCGCGTTTTTGCCAGCGACCGATTCATTGATGATAACCTGCATTTTCACCGTGGCCACTTTCATGTCCGCAGCCTGGGCGCCGCTCCCGCCCAAGATCATTATGGCGGCCACCGCCCCCAGCGCCATTCTGGCGATCTTTTGATTTTCTCTCATCGAGTTAGAATTCTCCTCCTATGGTAAAGTGAAACTCATCGGCAGACTCACCTTCCCGTTTGTCTAGTTTAAAGCCGTATATAAGTGAGATGGGGCCAATGGGAGAGAAAAAGTGAATCCCAAAACCCCAGCTCTGCCTCATGTTCTCAAGGTCAAAAAGTTTGTCGGTGGTATTGCCCTTGGCGTCGTCCTTGCCGTACAAATTACCTCTATCATAAAAACCGAAACCACGGAAATACCGAGTGAACCTGTATTGTAGTTCAAAGTTAAAAAGCAGTAAAGCTTCGCCACCTATCACTTCGCCATTTTCGTCCTGGGGCCCCACTTCCTTGAGGGTAAAGCCTCGCAGATCCCTGGCGCCCCCAAGCAAGAACTTCTCCGAAACCGACAAGGGAACTCCGCCATAGGACCTTATATAGCCCGCCTTGGAATGAAACATTCCCACAAACTCAGACATTAGCGGCTGATAGTGGGTAAGCTCTCCAACGCCCTTGTAAAATTTCTGGTCGCCGCCAACTCCGGCGTACTCCAGATAGCCATATACCCTGTTGCCGCTGGCCGGGCTGTACGGGTCGTCCTTGGTGTTGTATGTAACAGAGGGGAATATGGCGCCAACTGACCTTTTACCCTCCTGATCCTTCAAGTACTGGCTTGGCTCTGTTCCACCTTCCACCGTATCGTGGATATCGATCGTTATCTCTTCGAGCTTGTAGCCCACCTTCACCCATGTAAAATCGCCCACCCCTCGGCCAAAAGTGACAGAGCCACCCATCCTCTGGTCCGAATAGGTCTGGTAATCATAGGTGTGGTTATACAGAGAAAACCCGCCGGAAAACCTTTGGTCGAAAATGGCGGGCTCGGTGAAGCTGAACTGGTAGTCCTCCCTTTTGGTGGAAGTATCCACGCTGATGGAGAGCGCCTGTCCTTTGCCCAGAAGGTTGCTCCATTTCAGCGTTCCCGTAACCGTCATATATTCCTCCGAGCTGTAGCCCAGAGCAAGGGAGAACTGGCCCGTTTCCCTCTCCTCCACTTTCACCTCAAGGTCCACCAGGTCCTTGTCGCCCCTGCTTCGCTGCTCGAAATCCACCTTCTCAAAAAATCCTAGCCCGTTGATCCTTTGAAATGAGAGCCGGAGCTTTTCGCTGTTGAAAAGCTCCCCCTCCCCCACCAGAAATTCCCTGCGGATTACCCTGTCGCGGGTAGTCTCGTTGCCCGATATTTCGATCCGCCCCAGATATATCTTGTCCCCCTTCACTGGGCTCAAGATTACATCCACGGTATTCTTTTCCCGATTGACCTTGAATCTGGGATTCACGTTCGCGAAAGCGTATCCCTTTTGGGCGTACTTGTCGTTTATCTTGAAAACATCCTCCCGGAATCTCTTCTGGTTGAATACATCCCCTTCCTGGACGTTTATAAGTTTTCTCAGATCTTCACCTGAGAAAACCGAATCCCCCTCGACCTGGATATCACCTGTGAGAAATTGCTCCCCCTCACTGATAGGAAAATAGACATATATCTTTCTCTTCTCCTTGTCGATCTCCACTTTCGGCTCGCCCACGCTCACCTGGATATATCCATGCTCGTTATAGAACGCCTCCAGCAACAACCGGTCATTCTTCAAAGCATCTCGTTTAAACGACCCACCGCTGGTTACCATCGTGGTCCATGTGATCGCCTTTGTGCTCACCACATCCCGCAGCTTGTGATCTGGGAACTTTTGATT
>JAOUNV010000031.1 GCA_029880775.1 Nitrospinota bacterium
AACCCGCCGTGATCTCCACTGCGTGGCCTTGAGAGCGTCCGTGATGACATAGGGGCGGCAGGGGCCATCTCCCGCATAAAAAACACGATTATGGCCGCCATGGCCACTCCGGCCGCGAAGAGCAGGTAGTCGTCCATCATTTCCTGGGGCTGAAGGGGGGGGCTAGCCGACCCCCAGCTCCTTGATGAGTCGGCTTAAGTAGGTCCGTTGGATGTCCAGCATTTCGGCGGTCCTGGTCTTGTTCCCCTTGTTAAACGTCAACGACTTGACGATGAACTCTTTTTTGAAGTTGTCCACCGCGTCCTTGAGGGTGGACCCCACCTGAATGGTGTTATTTTTGAACTGCGTGATCTCCGACGGCAGATCCTCCAGGCGGATATGATCCGCCTCGGTCATTATTACGGCCCGCTCTATAGTGTTCTGCAGCTGGCGCACGTTGCCGGGCCAGGAGTAGTTTGCGATCGCTGTGAGCGCTTCTGGTGTGAATCCCTTTATCTTGTGGTTCAGCTCTCGGGAGAACGATTTTAAAAAACTCTCAGCCAGTACGATGATGTCCTCCCCCCGATCCCGCAATGGAGGAAGTTCTATGCGGATGACATTGAGCCGGTAAAAAAGGTCCTCCCGGAACAATTTTTCCTCCACCATTTTTTCCAGGCTTTTATTGGTGGCGGCTACTACCCTCACGTCCACATGGATGGGCGTTTGCCCTCCAAGCCGGAAAAAAGTCCCCTCCTGCAGCACTCTTAACAGCTTCACTTGCATGGCAGGTGATGTTTCGCCGATCTCATCCAGGAACATGGTGGAGCCATCCGCCGCTTCGAAAAGCCCAGGCCTGCGGGAATCCGCCCCGGTGAAAGCGCCTTTTTCGTGACCAAAAAGCTCCCGCTCCAACAAAGTCTCCGGCAAGGCGCCGCAATTTATCACCACCTGGGGCTTGGCCGACCTGGGGGACAGGTTATGCACCAGCCTGGCGAAAAGCTCCTTTCCGATACCAGACTCACCGGTGATCAGCACCGTGGCCTTGGAATTGGCCACCTTGGCGCAATCTTCTATCGCTTTTTTGATGATCCCCGATTCGCCGATTATCTTGTGTTTAGAGCCCATAGTCTCTTTGAGGAATCTGTTTTCCTTGGCGACCTCTTCATACTCCCCGGCTTTCACCAAAAGCCCGGTGGCCAGGTCGGAAAAAGATTTCAGGCGGGCCAAGTCATCCTCATCCATGAGGGCGTTGTTTGTGTGGTCTATAACCTCCAGCACGCCGAGAACTTTTCCATTCACCAGCAAGGGAGCGCAGGCTATGGAGTTGGTGGAGAGCCCCACAGAATCGGCGACCCTGGACGACCATCGAGGATCCTGGCTGACATCGGGCACCAGGATCGCCTCACCCCGTTCGGCCACCCAGCCCACTATCCCTTCCCCCTTGGAGATCTCGAGCTGCTTGATTTCCGGACCTTTTTCCCCGATACAGGTGTGGAACACCAGCTTGTCTTTTTTCTTGTCCACCCGCAGCAGGCTGGCCGCCTTGGCGTTCATCACCTTCATGGTGGCCAGGACTATCAGGCTCAGCAGGTTATTGGTGTCCGCCACCGATGTGACCATCTGGGTAAGATCCCGGATAAGGTCGGATTTTTCTTCCACTTTCCCACACCCCTTGTAATCTTCTAATCCCTACAGCTTAACTTAGGTATACGCCAATGTCAAAAAAAGGGGACGACAAGGCGGGCGGGGTATGGATTTGTAGAAGCTGGATGTGCCATTGTGGTTACATCTCAAGCTTGAGCAGGTTTTCGGCCGCTTCCTTTTGGGCTGTGGAAATCTTCTGCGGGATTGTAACTCGCAAAATTACATACAGATCTCCCTTTTCATTGGAATTCAGCTTCCAAATGCCCGCTCCCTTGATTCGGATTTTTTTCCCTGGGTTCGCGCCTGGCTCTATCTTTATTGTTCTCTCTCCATCAGGAGTCTGGACAGAGACTTCTCCCCCCAGGATGAAAGTGGAGTATTTGACTGGCGCTTCCACAGTCAGGTCGGCTCCGTTTCGAGTAAAGATCGTGCTATCTTCCACGGTGATTACAATATACAGGTCACCTGGGGGCGCCCCTCTGGGCCCAGCCCCTCCTTGCCCCTTGACCCGCAGCTTTTTGCCGGTCTCGATACCGCGGGGGATTTTCACATCCACGGTTCTGGCGCCTCCCTCGGCAGTGAAGGAGAGCGTTCGTTGCGAGCCTTGCGCCGCCTCCATGAAAGGAATGGTCAGGGCGAAAGAGTAGTCCTGCCCCTTCATGACCCCGCCTCCCTGGAAGATGTCCTGGAAGCTGAATCCCCCGGCCCCACCCCTGGCGGAGCCATGCCTCCCGAAGAAGGAGCCGAAGATTTCGTCGCCCAGGCCGAACTCCCGGAAGATGTCCTGGAAGTTGGCACCGCCGAATATGTCGTCCTGGCTGAAGCGCTGACGGAAGGCGTTGTGGCCAAACCTGTCGTACTGGGCGCGTTTCTCCTTGTCGGAAAGCACGGCGTATGCCTCGCTGACTTTCTTGAACATATCCTCGGAGGTCTTGTCCCCCTGGTTCTTGTCGGGGTGATACTTCTTCGCCTTGTTGCGGTAGGCTTTTTTCACCTCAGCCGCGCTGGCGTTTCTCTCCACGCCCAGGATTTCGTAGTAGTCTTCGCCCATGGTTTCCTTTCTGTTTCAGCCGCTTCTCACACTGATGTTATCGGATTGCTAACCCCGTAAGTCAAGTCGCGGTCACCTGCTTTTTTTTACCCCAATTTTGGGGCAGGCGTCCTCCAGGGGGCATCGGGAGCAGATGGGCGACACTGGCTTGCAGACGTTCTGACCAAAGGTCACCAGCAGGTTGTTGATTTCTATCCAGTGCCTGGCAGGCAGCTTCTCTCTTAGGGCCATCTCCGTCTGGTCTGGGGTTTTGTTGGCCACGTAACCCCATATGTTGCAGATGCGGTGAACGTGGGTATCGACGCAGATCCCAGGCTTGCCGTGGCCTTCGGTCACCACCAGGTTGGCGGTTTTCCGGCCAACTCCCTTTATCTCCAACAGTTCCTCTATCGTGTCTGGTGTATCGCCGCCATGGTCATCGACTATAAACCGGCATGCGTTTCTGATCACCCCGGCCTTGGTGCGGTAGAATCCCACGGGGTAGATCAATTTCTCAATCCGAGTTTCCTCCATGGCGCTTATGGCCTCTGGAGTGTCCGCCACGGCGAAAAGCCTGGCCGAGGCCTGGCGTGTCTGTTCATCGCGGGTGCGTAGCGAAAGTATGCAGCTTATCAGGACCTTAAAAGCGGGGCGGCGGGCTTGGCGACCATAGGTGGTCACCACAGGCTCCTGGTACTTTGGTATTTCCTTTCGGATCAGTTTCAGAGCCTTTGAGATGTTGAATAGGGCGCCACTGGCCAGGCTTATCGCGGGCGCCGACCTTTTTCCAGCCATCGGTGTTCAGTAGCCTCGCCAGATGGAAAGAAGCCGGTTCACCCGTGGAATAAAGTCGGTCTTTACCAGGGATTTGTGGATAAAGTCGTCCGCGCCCATCCGAAAGGCTTTGTTGCGGGTCTCCGGCTTATCGTCGGAAGTCAGAACCATAATGGGGGTTTTCCCTTTTCTCTTCGACTGGCGCGCGCTTTCCAGGAAGGAGAAGCCGTCGAATACGGGCATTAATAGATCGATAACCACCAGGTGGAAGTCTTCCCTCTCAAACATCTCCAGGCCCTCCTGGCCGTTTTCAGCCAAAGTGGATTCACATTCCGATCGGCGTAACATATCCGCCAGGATAGTTCGGGTGATAACGTCGTCGTCCACCACCAATACTCTCGGCTGCTGGCTGGGGAAGCGCATGGTGAAGGTTGCCCCCTCGTCCGGGTTGGAAGCCACTTCCAGCGTTCCTCCGTTGGCGGTCATGATATCGTTGCTGAAAGGAAGTCCCAGCCCGGTACCGATTTCGCCTGCGGCGCCCACCCCGGTGGTTTTCACCTCGTGTTTGAACAGGTCATTTATAAATTCCGGCTCCACGCCGCCCCCGGTGTCCTTCACGGACAAGGCCGCCTTGGAGCCTTCTGGAATTGAGATGGTTATCCGGTCTCCCTTGTCGCAGAATTTTACTGCGTTAGAGACCAGGTTGTTGACCACCTGGGCCAGCAGGGAGGAATCGCCATAGACCCGCTGATCGGGGGGTATTTCGTCGACAATGTCGATATTTTTCTTTTCCGCCATGAAGCGGTTGTTTTCGATGGCTGTTTTCGAAAGAATCTGCATGTCGAAAAAGCTGGACCGGACACTAAGCTGGCCCGTATGCAGACGGGTGAGGTTTAACAGATCGTCGATCATCGTCATCATCCGCTCGCCGCTTTCGATCACAGAGCCCATAATTTCCCGGCGCCCCTCGTCCAGGGGATTTTTTTTGTCGGCGACCACCATTTTCAGGACCGATACTATGGAGCCGAAGGGCGACCGCAGGTCGTGGGAGACCATGCCCACGAACTGGTCTTTTAGCCGGGTGGCTTCCTCGGCGATATTGCGCTCCTTTTGCGCTTTATCCACGGCCTGGCCCAGCTCTCCGATCAGCTTTTTCCTTTCATCCTCCGCCCTCTTTCTTTCGGTTATGTCGCTAAACATGGTCATGACTGTGGTCATCCCCTGGTATATGAACGGAGCGCTGATCACTTCCACGTCAAGAACCTCGCCGTTTTTCTTGACGAATTTCAGTTCTGCCATAGGGAGACTTTTCCCCTCTTGGGATACATCCCGCAACCGTTCCATGGCAAGGCTCTTGGAGTCGGGATGGATAAAATCGAATACATTTACCCCCACATACTCGGCCAGGCTGTGGCCTCCGATCAGCTTTACCCCCATATCGTTGGCGTACACCACCTTGCCGCCGGAATGGACAACTACCGCGTAGGGGGATAGCTCCACCAGTAGCCGGTATCTCTCCTCGCTCTCCTGCAGCTTGTCCTGCATCTTTTTGCGGTCCGTGGTGTCTGTAAGGTATCCCTGGTAATTTGTTATGTTCCCGTTTGCGTCCCGCACCGTAACGGTGAAATCGTCCACCCAGCGCTCCTTGCCATCGGCGGATACAATCCGGTACACCTGGGAGAAAGAGTCCGACTTCATTCGGGCGTGGGTCTTCACCTCATCCATCACCCTTTTCAAGTCCTTCACGCTCACCATCTGGGCGAAAAGCATCTTCCCGTTAGAGAGCTCCTCCTGGGTGTAGCCGAACTGGGCTACGTTGGGGGAAACATATTCCACCGGCCATCCTTCCTCGGCCCTCCACAAGAACAGGACCACAGGCCCACCCACGAAAATATCCCTCTCCTGTCGAAGTTTTTGTTCGGCCAAGTTACGCTCGGCCACCTCCAGGAGCAGCTTTTCGTTGAGCCGCTCCACTTTAAGCTTCTCTTCGTTCCGTTCAAAATCGATGTTGATGGATCTTTCCGTGGTGTGGTAGACACTTCGGGCCACAGCGGTAAGGGCGCCCATGTACACGAAGCACATGATGCCCATGCTAAAGTGAAGGGTATCCATCTGTAGCATGAAACGAATGGCAATAGGGGTTCCCGCGAAAAGCGTGTACACCAAAAAGGCCTCGAACACAGCAGAATCCACCACCACCGCGCCGACAATCATACCCCCCAGCACGAACGCTAAAAACACCTGGTGCAAAGGTGAGTTGAGCGGAAATAATAGTAGCGCTGATGAACCCCACACCACGCCCATAATCAGAAGCATGATAATCATCCGCATTTGCCACATGCGGAAGTTGTTTCGGGTTATCTGGGAGGAGTGAAATTTGAGAATCAGTAAATATCTAAGACCCGTGGAGATCCACACCGCCGCCGTCCAGCCCAGGATCGGGGTCGAATCCACCTCGCCCCACATCACCACGGCCACCAGAGCGCTGTTCACCAGATTGGCCAAAACACCGGCCAGGCTTCGCCCGAACAGAACCTTGGTCTGCTGAACCTGGGCCTCGATGGTGAAATCTTGTCTTCGGCGCGCCCCAGATTTACTCATTTCTCCCGGCTTGGTGCTAATGTCTGGCATGGCTTTGCTTAGGTCAGGCCTTTTTCCGCTCCGGCGCGGGCGCCAGCGATTTCCATATGTTTTCCTTTTGCCACTTCATCAGAGTATCGTACCCCTTAAAAAGCCTCTCCTTGGCCTTAAACTCTTTTGTGTGAAACCTCACCGCGCCATCCGCGCTCACCCTGGGGGGGCTTATCTTATGAAGCATCTCGTGGTACACCACGTATTCAACAAACTCAACGGGCACCCGCGCGCAATCGAGGGCCGGATGGATGGTGACCAGATCCAGATCCCGGTCATATGTTCCGTATCGGATAGATCGGCGCCTGGATCGCTTCGGCCGGTGGGTGGGATATTTTCCCCAGGTGATTCTCGTTTCAAGCAGGCCGGAAAAATAACGGAGCCATACCCTGGCGGCGATGGGCCCAAGATCATATACCGCGCCTTTGGTCCGCAGTCGGGCTCCGGCCCCCCGGCGAGGGTTCATGGCGGGGGCTTTTTCGTGAATGAACTTTTTCACCACCGTCGGCAGCCGTCCACCGCCGGATATGAACAGGCTCAGTTGGCGTATAGTTTCGCTATCGGCGAAATTGAAAATCCGCGACACTCTTGCCCTGGCCGGGAATCGGTTTCGATCCACACTCACCACGGTACCGCGGTTATTGGTGAGGATTACCTCAAAACCGGCGCCGAGATGGTCTTGAAGTTCTCTCAAGGTAAAGCTTTCAAACAAGTCTCCTTGAGGCCCCATTAGTTTACACAATCCAATTCAATATGTTTATAATTCAGTGAACGCGGGACAAGTAAAGTATCAAGCGTAAACAATACGGAATTTTAACCCCGATTTAACCTAAAAACAATGCGTTCCCTACGCGTCGACGGTTTTGCCACTCCGGAGAGCGGTTTTTGTCAGATAAAAAGGGGGGAGTATGTAAAGCTTTTCACAGGCAAGCTCCTCGGTTATGGCATACTGCGGCTCCCATGAAGGCGAAGGGGCGATACTTATTTATTTTGGCGCGGCTGACAAGGATCAATTATGGATAACGGCAAGAGCGACATTCAATCGCTGTTTTCCAAAGGAGAGGAGTGCCACCGCTTCGGATTATTCGATGAGGCGGTAGAGATTTTCAGCGAGGTGGTCCGCATGGATCCTGAAGCAAGCCATGCCCACAACGCCATGGGAAAGGTGCTCTCCGACCTTGGGCGATGGGAAGAAGCCCTGGAATGCTTCAGCGCCGCCATCAAGATCAATCCAGCAAACGCCGAAGCGTTGTTTAGCAGGGGTGGCGAAAACCTGGACCTGGGCAAATATAAGGATGCGATGGCCGATTTCTCCGAGGCGGCGCGTCACGATCCCTCCATGGCCAAGGCCCAATACAACTGTGGCCTGGCGCACCTGGCCTTGGACGATTTGGCCAAAGCCGGGGAGAGCTTTTCGGCTGCGATCAAGATAGACCCCACCTTGCCCCAGGCGTTTCTTAACAGGGGGATGGCGTGGCTTGGATTAAATAATCCCCATCAAGCCCTGGAGGATTTTGATGAGGCCGTCAGGCTGGCGCCATATGATATAGGGGCCTATCATAACAGAGCTTGCGCTTATCTGGCCATGGGACGCACGGAGGAAGCCATCCAGGATTACACCACATTCATCCAGCGCGCCGGCCCATCGCTGCAAAGCTTCGCCCAGGACGACCAAAAACTGATCCTGGATATAAAAAAAGGCGCCCTCTCCAAAGACGCATGGGGCCTGCCGAAACCTATCACCACCCCAAAAATAGAACAGACGCACAGGGAGGCAACCCTTTTTGTGGACATATGCGGCTCCACCAAGCTTGTGAATACATATGGAGGGTTCCATTTCCACACCCTGTTTAGCGTGCTAGAGAGGATTTTCGATGGGCACGCCAAAACCAATGGGTGTGTTTACCGCAAGGGGCTGGGCGACGGGTTTATGGCCATATTCAGCGGCTGCCATGGCGCCCTCGCCGCGTGCGTCAAGACCCTGGACGAGCTGACCCGGCACAATAACCAGGCCCGCGAAAGCCACCAGGTGCAGGTGCGGATAGGAGTGGATTTCGGAGAAACCGCAGTCAGCCGCAACGAAGACAGATTCGGCATACCGGTGAACGTAGCCAAAAGAATCGAGGGCGTGATGACGGAAGATTTTCTGGATCTCAAAATCCCAGTGGACAAGTTTCCGGTGGAAAACAGGATTTTTGTCTCCTACACCGTAAACAAGGCGCTGGAAACCAGCCCTGCCTTCGCAACGAGCAATATCGGTGTCGCCGCTTTGCGCGGCCTGGACAGGGTTCGGCACGAAATATACATTGTTGACTGGCAAAAAACCATAGAGAAAATGAAACCATGAACCGAAGAAATCCCCAGGAATGGACCCGGCTGGGGGCTGTGTCGCCGGAAAGGATTTCAGAAGCCAGGCTGCAGGCGCATTACGCCAGCCAGATCGTGGCCGCGTTCGGAGCCGCTTATGTGACCAGGACAGAGGACTTGTCCCACATGGGGATGACCTGGGGTGGAGGACGGCGCGCTTTCATATCCGGGGCCGCCTCCGGCGCCAGGATAGTACGGATGGCCCTGGATCTGGACCGGTTCGAGCTGTATGCCCTGGAGCCTGGGAGCGAGTTTATAGGTGTGCTCGACAGGTTCAACCTCAAGGGGACGACCTTCCCAGACGCGTCCAGGTGGCTCCGCAAGACCACCGCCAAATTCGGGTTCGATCCGGAGCTTGTAAAAATCGACTTCGAAGGGTTGCTGGATCACCCACTGGCGGGCGGCGGGGAATTCACATACGACGGCGGAGAGGAAGACCTGGTGGAACTGGGGAAATATTTCTCCAACGCGGAATACATTCTCCGGCGGATATGCTCCTCGACCAGTGATTGCTCCACCACCTATATCTGGTCCCCCCTGCTGGATATAAATGTGATGTACGCCATGGAAGAAACCTCCGACAAGGAGTACACCCTGGGCATGGGCCTCATTCCGGGAGATAATCACCTGACCGAGCCCTATTTCTATGTGAACAGGTACCCAGCCATAGCCACCGACAGCCTGCCGGAGCCACCTGCGCCTAGCGCCTGGCGGACGAAAGATTGGACCGGGCTGACCCTGGCCGCCTCCGAGATCGTGAAGTTCAGCAGCGCCCAGGAACAGCTGCAAATGGTGGAGAACTTTCTCACATCCTCCTCCACGTTTTTAAAGAACCTGTAGAAGCGAAAACTCAGATCAGCGTCATCGACTGGCATACGAACGGCGCGACACCGGAAAGCTGACCGGCCGCCTTGTCCATGGCTTCGCGGGAGGAGTGGAGCGCCATCAACGTGGGTCCGCTACCAGACATGACCACCCGCAAAGGCCTCGGCTCAGTGTTTTCCATAGCGGTTTTCAGCCTTGCCAGGCTCTCATATTTTTTCAGCGCCCATGGCTCCAGGTCGTTACACATATGCAGGGCCACACGTCGCGGATCGCCCCCCCCGATATCGTCGAGGATCACGTCCATACCCGGCTCCGGAGCAAAATCGAATGTGGAGCCTTTATAGGCGTCTGCCGCGCTTATTCCGAATCCGGGATTGACCAACAGCAGCGGAATGGAGCGCTTCGGGAAAAGCTGCGATATCCTCTCCCCGATCCCCTGCGCATGAGCCATGGCGCCCCCCAGGAAGAAGGGGACATCCGCCCCCAGCCCCAGGGCGATGGCGGCCAGCTCCTTAGCCGACAGACCGGCGCCCCACATTTTGTTGAGCGTCAGGAGAACCGCCGCCGCGTTGGAGCTCCCCCCCCCAAGGCCGGCGGCCACAGGGATCCTTTTGATGATTTCGATGTCCGCCCCTTTCTCCACGCCTGAGGCATGCTTTAATGCCATGGCGGCGCGGGCGGCAAGATTGGTTTGGTCGCAAGGCACGGCCGGGTGGGAGCATGCCACACGCGCCTCTTCGCTATTCGTGGCTGTGATAATCAAAGTGTCGGCCAGGTCCACCTTGGCGAATACAGAAGATAGCAAATGGTACCCGTCATCCCGCTTGCCCGTCACCTTTAAGG
>JAOUNV010000225.1 GCA_029880775.1 Nitrospinota bacterium
TTTCCATTCGGGTGGTGGCGCTGGACGTTCCCACCCAGGACATCATCACCCGCGACAACGTGTCGGTGAAGGTGAACGCCGTGGTCTACTACAGGGTGATGGACGCGGAAAAGGCGATCATCAAGGTGGAGGACTATTTCTACGCCACAGGCCAGCTGGCCCAGACCAGCCTGCGCTCCGTGCTGGGGCAGGTGGAGCTGGACGAACTTTTGTCCGAGCGGGACAAGATAAACATGGAACTGCAAAAGATCCTAGATTTGCGTACAGACCCCTGGGGAATCAAGGTGGCCAACGTGGAGATTAAGCATGTGGACCTGCCCACCGATATGCAGCGGGCCATGGCAAAGCAGGCCGAAGCGGAGCGCGAACGGCGCGCCAAGGTCATTAATGCCCAGGGTGAGTTCCAGGCGGCCACCAAGCTGTCTGAAGCGGCCACGATCATGGAAAAAACCCCTGCGGCGCTGACCTTGCGATATCTGCAGACCATGCGGGAAATGAGCAACGAGAAATCGACCACCATCATCGTTCCGTTGCCCATGGACTTCATAGAGCCCTTCATGAAATCTATGGATATGAAGCGGGAGGAGAGATAGACCGACCCGCAAGCGGGCCTACTACCCGCAAGCGGGCCTACTACCCGCAAGCGGGCCTACTACTCGCAAGCGGGCCTACTACTCGCAAGCGGGTCGCACGCGGGTTGCGATAAGGCCCACTGGCGGGTTCACTTGCGGGCTCGGGCTCGCAGGCGCGCGTCAGCTAGATGGTCTGTTGATCGTGATCCAGGTGCTTCAGGTCCAGGATCTCGCTGGGGGGGGCGAATATTTCATCTATCGAGATATTCTTCCTGGAGTTGCGTCCTGCCCGGCGGATGTGGCGGGCCATGACTATATAGTCTGTGCCCACCGGGTCATACCGCAGGCACACCGCGTCTTCCATGTTGGTGAACAGGTCCAATATCAGGTTCAGCGAATAGCTGTTCAGCAGGTTCACCCCTTTGCGGGTGACTTTGCCCCCCCGGCCGAAGGTGACGGCGGAGGTGACGTAATCGCGCCATAGGGTCAGGTCCGACAAATGGACCGCTCTTTTGTACACCATTTTCTTTACGGGGAAGCCGAACTTGGCGCGGCTGACGATTTTCTTTATATGGTCGTCGTTGTCCCGATTGTGCATGGAGACCACATGTGTGGCCAGCTTCCAATGTTTTTTCTCTACAAACCTGTCCGCCCGAAACTCCCAATACACATGCCCCACTCCGCTGGTGGCTGGCGTGAGGCACAACAGCCGGGGGATGAAAAAGTTGTGGGCGATCACGTCCGCTGCCAGGTGGGTCAGGTAGCCATAGGAGTATGCCCTGGTGGAGTCTGTGCGGGCTTTGTCCAGGGTGGCCATCCCCACGCTCCAGTTGTGGCAATGATCCGGGCGGCGCTGCACTCCTTTGCCGATAAAAATATCGGCGCTGATGCACCCGTATATATAATCCAGCGGATACGCCTGGATGATGGCGGCTATTTCCGGGCGGATAAGGCTCAGGTGCTCCAGGATATAACTCCCCTGGGCCACATGTACCCCGGCGCCCCAGGCCCAGGCCGACTCCGGCCAGAGGAGAAGTAGCGTCCCGGCAAGCAATGGGGTAAGTCTCACTCCTGCATCTCCTTCCACTGGTGAAACATCTTCTTCATCGTCTCATAGTCGATGTCGTTATCCACATCCAGCGCCGCCCCACCCCGGGTGGTCACAGCCCAGCTGACACGCATACCCAGTATCCTGCTTGCCGCTTCCGCCACAGACTTCAAGGGAATAAACCGTCGAATGATGTCGCCCAGAAACCGGAGCCTGACGAAGGAGAGAAACATGGCCGCCTGCAGCCCCGCGTATAGAAGCAGGCATTGCAGCTTCACATGATGCTCCCACATGTCCCTGGTCAGCCGGGCGATATTCTTCAAGTCCTTCTGATACCGCGAGGCGTAGATAAGCTGCACCACATCCAGGTTTCGGCAGGCGAAGGGGCGGGCCACATGAAGATTGTTGATGCGGAACCTACCCTCCCGAAAGTGCATATAGGCCATCGATATGCCAGGTTCGCCGCCAGCGGGAAGGTAGCGGGCCATCACATGGTCGGGGGTCAACCCGGCGACGTAATCGAAATCCTCCATGTTCGCTCCATCCAGGAACTCGTTGATCTCCGCCGGGTGGAGCAAGGGGGTGTCGCCTGGCGCCAGCATAACTACTTTGTCCCTGATGGATGGGATTGTATTCTCCATCCCCGGCTGATAGCCATCGATAGTGGCGATAAACCCGGCCAGGATGTTTTCCAGCAGCGAGCCCTGCTGCTCCAGGGTGACTACCGGCTTTGAGAGTGGTGGATGGCGGGAGAGGTGCAGATCGATCTTGGCTTTGTCGCCTATTATAAAAAGTCGGGCCACCCGGTCCACATCGGCGACGGCCAAAGCCACTCTCAGAAAAAGTGGCTTACCGCTCATGAAGAGAAACGCTTTCGACTCCCCTTCCACCATGCGGCTGGCCCCTTTGTCGCCGCAGAGAATGACGGCGTCCATGGCGAAAGTCTCGGCGCCTTAACGCCTGGAGGCTCTTTGCAGCGAACGGCCCATGGCGCCCCTGGCCACTGGATCACTTTCAACTTGCAGAGCCCCTTGAAGGATTCTCTCCGCCTGCTCCCCTCCCACGCGGCCCAGGCACCTGATGGCGGAAATCTTCACAATCTCGTCTTTGTCGGAGAGGCTCCTTTCCAGCGCGGGCACAGCCTGTCGGCCCCGGATCGCGGAGTAGGTGTTCAGCGCCGCCGCGCGCAGGTAGCCGCGCTCCTGGCTGTTGAACATATCGATAAGGCTCCGCTCCACCTGCGGGTCGACAAAATTGGCCAACGCCGCCACGGCCCTGGTCCTGATGTGGATAAGCTCGTTTTTGTCGGAGGAAAGCCGCAGAAGAGACGCCCTCGCCGCGTTTGCGTCCAGCTTTTGCCAGTAGTCCGGACCGGGAACCTCATGGTATCCGGAAAGGACCAACCGCAGGTTGTCCACATTGGCCGCCTCGAAGTTCTGGGCGCCCGCCGGGGCCGCCAGCATCGCCACTATCACCGCCGCTCGCGCAATATGTAACATTGATATCTCCAGAAAAGCGTTCATACAATCAGTCATAAAACCGCCATGGGCCACTACTCCATTCTACCTTACGCCCACCCAGGTTCATACACAAAAGGAATTGGACGGACAGGGTGGGCGGCATGAAGGATGATGCGCCGGGGAATGACCGGGATCCGGGATCCAGGGGATGCCGGGTCGAACCGGCTTGGGGATCGGCAGTACCCTTATATCGCCGCCGCCACCGCCAAGGCGAATTCCCGCGCCGCCGCCGGGCCGTTGGCGGTGATAACGTTCCCACAGGTCACCACCGGTTTCTCCCGATAGATGGCGCCGCACTCCTTGTACACCTTCATGGAAGCTTCGGTCTTGAACACAGTCGCCTCTACGCCGGAAAGGATCCCCGCTTGGGCCAGCGCCGCCCCGGCAAGGCATATGGCCGCCACCACTTTCCCGGCGGAGTGATGTGTCCGCAGGATTTGGCGCAGGGTTTTGTTCTCCCACAGGGCCGCAGGAGCGCCCGCCCCACCCACCACGACCACGGCGTCGAAAACGGCGCCTGCGGAGTCAGCGATATCCCCGGCCTGGGAGGTGGCGCCCAACATACCCTTTATCACACCGGCCCTGGTGGAAACCAGAGTCACCTCAATCCCTTTCGACTCCAGAACCTGCATGGGAATGGCCAGTTCCTCGTCGCGGTATTTATCCGGCGCCGCCACCATCAGAGCTCTTTTCATTCAGCTTCCCTGTCGGGTTTTAAGCGCGGACTTAGTTGGATTTTACGGTCAGCCTGGCGGCGGATTCCTTGGCTTTTTGCGCCCATTCGTCATTCGGGTGGTCACCTATCAGCATGGTGAACACCTCCGCCGCTTTTCTGTAAGACTGCTCCCGGACGAAGCTTTCCCCCAGCATGAACAAAGCCTCCGGGGTGTCGGGCGATTTTGGATTGTTTATTATATATTCCTTCAGCCGGTCAATGGCGGCTGTGCTTTTGTAGGTGTTAAAATAAAATCGCGCCACGTCCAGCCTGCTCCTCAGCAACATGGCCTCCATCTGCTCCTTGTTCCAGGCTGCGGTGGGGGCCAGGATGTGGTCCGGGTATCTGGTGATAAAACCGTTAAACATCTGTATGGCCATTTTGGTCTTTTTCTGGCTCCGGTCCGGGGTGCTGGTGAGCATCATGTGGCACATGCCAAAATAAAAAAGCGCCCTGGGGGTCAACTCATCCAGTGGATACATCTCCACAAACCGCTCATAGTACAGGTT
>JAOUNV010000226.1 GCA_029880775.1 Nitrospinota bacterium
CACCGTTTCCGTAGAGGCGCGCCGGGGCGTGACCACTGGCATATCCGCCGCCGATAGGGCCCATACCATAAAGACCGCTATAGATCCTGACACCAAACAGGATGACCTGGCCCGCCCAGGCCATGTGTTTCCTCTTCGTAGCAAGGAGGGCGGAGTGCTGGTGCGCATTGGCCAGACGGAGGGTTCGGTGGATCTTTGCCGTATTGCGGGGCTGAGGCCGGCGGCGGTGATCTGCGAGATCATGAAAGACGATGGATCCATGGCGCGGGTGCCGGACCTTTTGAAGTTCGCCAAGGCGTGGAACCTGAAAATGATAACGGTGAAGGATATCGTGGAGTGGCGGCTGAAGAAAGACCAGTTCGTGCGTCGCACGGCCACCACGCGCATGCCCACCGGCCACGGGGTTTTTGAGGCCATCTGCTATGAGAACAGCATAAATGACGATGTGCAACTGGCGCTGGTGATGGGCCAGGTGGATGACGGGGCGCCTACGCTGGTGCGGGTGCATTCGCAATGTCTCACAGGGGATGTCTTCGGCTCCAGCCGTTGCGATTGCGGCCAGCAATTGGACCTGGCGATGGAGATGATCGCCAAGGAAGGGCGTGGTGTACTGCTGTATCTTCCCCAGGAGGGAAGAGGCATCGGGCTGGCGAACAAGCTGAAAGCATATGCCTTGCAGGATAAGGGGGAGGACACTGTGGAAGCGAACGAGTCGCTCGGCTTTAAGTCTGACCTTCGGGATTACGGGCTGGGGGCGCAGGTTTTGCGGGACTTGGGGCTTCATGACATCAGGCTGATCACCAACAATCCCAGAAAGCTTGTCGGGCTGGATGGATATGGGTTGAAAATAGTGGAGCGTGTATCAATAGAGGTGGCGCCAGGGGAGAACAACTTGCGGTACCTGGACACCAAGAAGAACAAGTTGGGACATATGCTGAACATGAAAAAGATACAAGACGTGATATAAGTACTGGGTTGTGAGCGAATGACGAATATAATCGAAGGCGGCATGGACGGATCTGGGATCCGGGTTGGTGTCGTGGTGAGCCGTTTTAACGATTTCGTGACAGAGAAGCTGCTGGGCGGCGCTTTGGATTGTCTTCTTCGGCATGGGGTGGGGCAAGACGATATCGTCGTGGCCAAGGTTCCTGGGGCGTTCGAGCTTCCCCTGGCGTTGCGGAAAATGGCCGCCAGTGGGAAATATGACGCGGTTATATGCCTGGGGACGGTGATCCGGGGCGCCACGGATCATTACCATCATGTGGCATCGGAGATGACCAAAGGTGTGGCGCAGGTGATGATGGAGACCGGAGTGCCGGTGACATTCGGCGCGCTGACAGTGGATAATCTGGAGCAGGCGATAGACCGGGCCGGTGGCAAGGCGGGAAACAAGGGCTGGGACTCGGCCATGGCCGCCATTGAAATGGCTAACCTTCTAAAGAAACTGTGAGATTTTAATAAATTGGGGCAGAGACGAAAAGCAAGGGAAGCCGCTATAAGGATTCTGTACCAGTGCGATATCCACGAGGATTGGGACGTGGACGCGGTGGTGGAAGAATATATCCAGGAGAATCCCACTGTTGCGGCGGAGGAGCGGGAGTTTTTTCTCGCCCTGGCGCGTGGAGTGGCTGAGCATAAAGAAGAGGTGGACCTGGAGCTGGGGCAGGCTCTGGTCAACTGGCAGCTGGAGAGGTTGGGGTACATGGAGAGGAATATCCTGCGGATCGGGGCTTTCGAGGTGTTACTCCAGGATTTCACACCAGACAAGGTGGCGGTGGACGAGGCTGTGGAGATGGCCAAGCAATATTGTGACAAGGAGTCATCCGGATTGATAAATGGTGTCCTGCAGGGGGTCATGAATCGAAAGGCCTCTGGAAAAAAGCCTGGGGCTCCTGGGGAAAAACTGGCAGGCTAGGAATACAAATAATATGCGTTACGCAATATTTTCGGATGTTCACGCCAACAAGGAAGCCTTTGAGTCTGTCTTGGAGGATATCAGGCTGTATGGCGTGGATAGAATGATTTTTTTGGGTGATATTGTGGGCTATGGGCCGGACCCGAACGAATGCATGGATCTCTTACTCACTGTTGCGGACATATCCCTGGGAGGGAATCACGATTGGGCCCTAGTAGATAAAACGCCTAACGATTATTTTAATCCCTTCGCAAAAGCCGCCCTGGACTGGACCAACAATACGTTGCGGGATGACCTGAAGGACTTTTTAAAAAGAACCAGGGCGTCTGATACCATAGACGGGCTGATGCTGGCCCACTCTTCCCCCAAGGCTCCCGAGGAGTGGAGATATATCCTCTCCAAAGAGGACGCTATGGATAACTACGATCAGATTGAAGGCGAGATTTGTTTCATCGGCCACTCACACCAGCCTATCTTTATAGAGATGCCGGACAAGGAAACGATCATCCCTATAAGGGAAAAATTCAAAGTTCTTGATCCAAGTAAAAAATATATCGTAAATGTGGGCTCCGTGGGGCAGCCTAGGGACTCAAACAATAAGGCGTGCTGGCTCCTCTACGATTCCGAACTAGGTTCCGTGGAGCTTCGGCGGGTCCCCTACGACGTAGACGCGGTCCAGAAAAAAATGCGGAACTGCGGGCTGCCGCGATACCTGGTGGATCGTCTGGGCCAGGGCCGGTAAAATCCATCCATGGCCAGGATAGCAGCGTCGGAATTCGAAAAGGCGCAGGCCAAAGGCTCCGTTTCAAAAAATCCGCTTTCCCTCTATTTCCTTTACGGCCCGGATTCGTCCAGGATCCATGCGGCAGCCGAGGAGATTAAAAAATCCCTTACAGATAAAACCGGCGAAGAGGGGGATTATTTCAGGATCATGAACCTGGGTGATGGGCCTGATGATACCAGTGTCCAGGAGGTGATTGCAGGATTGAATACTGTCTCCATGTTTGGGGGGGGGAAGCTTTTCTGGATAGGGCCTGTGAGTAGCCTGCCCAAACATATTATCGAGCCCCTGGCCGCCTACGCTCAAGACCCGAACCCACAATCCACCCTGGTGATGACCGCCGCGCTGGGAAGAAAAGATCAGTTAAAGGCCGTGGAGTCGTCGAGTTTTTACGCCGCTGTGGAAAAGAACGGCGCCGTGGTCCGGTTCGAAAAGATGAGGGAGAAGGACCTGGCCCTGTGGGCGTCCAGAAAGCTGGCGGAACTTGGAGTGAAGGCCAAACCGGAGGCTGCGGCCCTGATGGCGGAATTCTGCGGCAAGGACATGGCCCGGCTGGCCATGGAGATAGAAAAAGTCGCCGCCTACGCGGGCTATACAGGCAGCCTTACAGCCTTGGATGTGGAAGAGTCGATGGTGGACATGCGCATGGAAAAGGTCTGGGGGTTTACCGACGCTTTCTGCTCCGGGAATATGGTGAAAAGCCATGCCACATTGCAAGACCTTCTGGACAACGGTTCTGAACCTCAGGTCATTCTAAAGACCCTATCGCTGGAGGTCATGAAGTTCGCCGCCGCCGCGGATTTAAAAAGCAAAGGTGGAACTCAGCAAGAGTTTTGCGCCCTGATGGGGGAGAACCCTTATGCTTTGCGGGCCGCATGGGAAAAAGGAAAGATGTGGACCACGCAAAGGGCTCAAACCGCGCTAAAGGCCATACTCAAGGCCCAGATGGATATGATGATCGCCGGGGCGCCGAAGGATGCGGCCCTAGAAGCGATGCTGCTCGAGGGGATCCCGAAGGGGGCACGCCAAGCGTAAGCTTCGTCAGGGCCAAGCCCTGAACAAAGCCGAAGCGCAAGCCGTTAGGGGAGCTTGTTTACCTGCAAGGTCAGCCGGGATATTTTCCTGGCCGCGTTGTTGGCGTGGGCGATGCCCTTGCTCACTGTTCCATCCAAAAGGCTGGACACCTCCAACATAAGCTTAGTGGCCGTTTCCTTGTCCTTGGCGTCAATGGCGACGCGGAGCTTTTTCACGGCTGTCCTGGCCCTTGTGCGAATGGCCATGTTCCTTATCCGCCTTGTCTCGTTCTGGCGGACTCTTTTGATAGCTGATTTATGATTTGGCAATGTATATCCTCAAATTCCAAAGAGATGAATTATGATCGCTGTGGAGAATAAAGTCAATGAAAAAACTGGCGCCGCAGCCGTGGGGCATCTCACCATGTCCGGTAATCTATACGAACCTGAGCCCGGACACCGCGTATGTTTTTTCCTGCTGCTTGCTCCAGACCGCAACAGCCTCCCCCCCGTTCAGTAAAATATCTTCACAGCTAATGCTCACCTTGGCGTTCACCGGTATCTGATTACTCAAGTAAAAAATCCTGGCGCCGCTTTTGGAGAGGTCCATAGTGACCGCTTCCAGAATGGATCCATCCACCCGGAAGCG
>JAOUNV010000227.1 GCA_029880775.1 Nitrospinota bacterium
GCCGCCACTCAGATCAAACACGCTGGTAAAGCCGTTGGCTTTCAGAATCCTGGCGCTTTTGGCCGAGCGGCCACCCGAGTGGCAATAGACCAGCACCTTTTTTCCCTTGTAAGCCTCAATCGTCTTCAGCTGAGCCTGCAGATTTTGTATAGGAATCAGCTTGGCGCCTTTGATATGACCCAGCGGACCGGTGTACTCTCCCGGTGTGCGCACATCCAGCACCAGGCTGAACTTCCCCTCGGCAATCATCTTCCTGGCCTCCGGGGCGCTGATCAGGTTGGATACGGTGGAGGTCTGGGCCTGGACCAACACAACCGATATGATAAAGGCCGCGGCCCCGGCTATCCCAAACATACTTTTCTTGTTCACGGGGATTATCTCCATGTTAATTATTCTATTTTGCAATTTTAAACCTATATTTAACTATGGATGGGGAAAAAGAGAATAAGGTTCCGCGACACCGCCGTCGGCGTGGCGCCGATGGTGATAAAGGAGCATTGCCCGGTATAATGAAACGGGAGGCCTGTGATTGACATGAATCTTTCGGATGAAGACAAACGTACTTTGTTGAAACTCGCCAGGGGGGTGATCGAGTCCCGAGCCATGGGCGATAAGGCGCCGACACCACCTAAGACGGCTTCCCCCACATTGGAGAGCAAAGCGGGAGTCTTCGTCTCGCTTCACTCGGTGGGGGCGCTAAGGGGGTGCGTCGGCTATATCCAGCCGGATATGAGCCTGCTGGAGGGAGTCCAAAGATCCGCCGCCAACGCCGCGTTTGACGATTCCAGGTTTGCCCCGGTAGGCCGAGATGAAGTCTCCGACCTGGAGATAGAGATCTCCCTGCTCACTCCTCCATCGCCTGTGGAATCCTACGACATGATCGAAATCGGGAAACATGGGATCATTCTGGAAAAAGGAGGCGCCAGGGCGCTGTTTCTGCCGCAAGTGGCCACGGAAAACGATTGGGACCTGCCCACGACCCTCACATTCCTGGCCAGGAAAGCCGGCCTGGCCCCGGACAGTTGGCGGGAAGGCGCCAGTTTCCAGGTCTTCGAATCGATTGTCTTTTCAGAGAAAGATCTTTGATCGGAGGGCGACATCACGATGCCGATGGAGGCGTCATCGGCGCTCTTCCATGCGGATCCTCTGTCACCCAGGCCCCCCCAGATTCAGGGGTTTCGCTCGATAGCAGTTTCTGGAGCATCCGTCGTAATAACAAGCGCCAGTTCTTTACCCTGCTCCGGCACAGTATCTTCCTGCGACATCAGCGAGTGGATGCTGGTCGGCTCAAGCTTCCACATGGCCCCGGTTATAGGGTCCACTATCAGGGATCCTATGGGACCGCCAGCTAAAATATTGCCAAAAACATACGGTCCTATATTCACGGCTCCTTCCACGATGAACGTCTGCTCCTTATAGCCAGGCATGTTCAACGTAATCTGATACATCCCTCTTGTGAAATACCCGGCCCCACGCTCCAGCACCGCGGTGTATGGCGTGGCGCTCTGGGTCACGATGTCTCCGGTGTTCATGTTTAGGACGGTAATATCAGCCCCGGTAGGATCGGACGAGATCTGGATCGACTGCGGGCCTCCGTCAATTATCGTCGCGCAGCCGGAGGCGACAATCGAGGCGAAAAACAGCCCAATTACGGTTTGTATATCAATTCGGCTGCTCATGTAATACTCCCATGATATAGCTGACCCGGTATATTCTTCTTGGGGCCGTTATTTTGCCAGTTTTTTTTCGGCGGCTTGGCGATCCTCTTCGTAATATCCTTTGGATGCGCACTGTCCGTTATAGTCCTGGTTCATTTTCCGTTGGATGTCCGACTGCGTCCTGTATTTATCGGCATTAGCGTTATATTCGCCCCGGCGGGTATTGTATTCCTTCACATTTTTATTGAAGCTGGCCACCATCTCCCTATCAGACAGGTCCATGGTGTCTTTTTCCGCGAGAATTATTTTCTTGTATTGCAGAACATCCTTTTCCTCGGCCTGCAAAAGCTCACGATCTTTCTTCAGCGCGGTATTGGCTTTTTCGATATCACTTTCCAGGATTATGCATTTCTCAAGTTGTTCTGGGGTAAGGGTATTTTTGTCGTATTTCTTTTTTCCTGATTCCTCGCCGACTCCCTTGGATGTCGTTTTTTTGGAGTTCGCGCCGCTGGACAATGCCGCGTGGGGGGTCATGAACACAAATGACAGGACGATAACTTTCAGGAAAAGACCATACTTCATACACAACGTTCCTTTCAATTACATGCCTTTACAATTTTATGCATTTCGGAAGCGAATGCAACCAGATAGTGGCTATCATGGCGCCTGGGGCGGACCATGGATTGTTATCTTTTGCAAACGGCGCACGGTCAAGGTAGAATTGTAAGTTACATCAGTGATCCTAATAATTATTGGCAATCCATGAAGTTTTCCCATACAAGCCTGGTCTCCGCCGCATACGCTCTGCCGGAGCGTGTGGTCACATCAGAAGAGATAGAGAACAGGCTCAAACCGGTTTACGAAAGGCTGGGCCTTCCCACGGGTAGGCTGGAGCTGATGAGCGGCATCCGCGAGCGAAGGTTCTGGGAGCCTGGCATGAGGCCCAGCTCCGCCGCCATTATGGCCGGTCAAAAGGCTATAGAGGCGTCCGGCCTGCCCAGGGAAAAGCTGGGCGCCCTGTTCCACGCCAGCGTATGCCGCGACTTTCTGGAGCCGGCCACCGCCAACGTGGTCCACAACGGCCTGGGGCTCACCTCTTCGGCGATGATCTTCGATGTCTCCAACGCGTGCCTGGGGGTGCTAAACGGCATGATAATCCTGGCGAACATGATAGAGCTAGGCCAGGTCGAGGCGGGGATCGTGGTGGCCGGAGAGATGGGGGAGACCCTGGTCGATAGCACCATAGAGGCGCTGCTGGCGGACAAAACCATTACCCGAAAGACCATAAAACCGGCATTCGCTTCGCTGACCATCGGCTCTGGCGCGGCGGCGGTGATCCTGGCCCACGAGAACCTGGCCCCGGATGGCCACAAGCTGTTGGGTGGAGCGGCCAGGTGCGACACCTCAGACGTGAGCCTGTGCAAAAGCGACATAGATCAGGGATTTGGCGATGGCTCCGCTCCCTTGATGCACACCGATTCGGAACGACTGCTGGTGGCGGGATGCGAACTGGCCGGCAAGACCTGGCGCGACTTCCTGGCCCAGACGGGATGGACCTCCGATACCATAGACAAATCGGTGACCCACCAGGTGGGCCGAGCGCACAAAAAGCTGCTCTACGATACTGTGGGAATGGACGAGGCGAAGGATTTTCCCACCCTGGAGTTTATGGGGAATGTGGGCTCGGTCTCCCTACCAGCCTCCCTGGCCATCGGGGCGGAGGAGGGGCGCTTTTCCAAAGGCGACAACGTGGCGCTGATGGGGATAGGCTCCGGGCTCAACTGCATGATGCTGGGGATCAAATGGTAAGAAGTCACGTCGTCGGGAGTCATATATCATGAACAATACGGATCTTGCCGCTATCCGGAACGAGTACCCGTTCACACCGAAGGCCATCGAGATAGACGGCCACCTGCTAGGCTATCTGGACGAGGGACCCAAGGACGCCCCCGCTATCCTGATGCTCCATGGCAACCCCACATGGTCCTTTTACTATAGAAAGCTTGTTCTGGCCCTGCGCGAGAACTACCGGATCATCGTCCCGGACCATATCGGCTGCGGATTGTCGGACAAACCACAGGATTACGACTATACCCTATCAAACCACATAGCCAACCTGAGCAAGCTGGTGGGAAGCCTGGGTCTGGAGAGCGTCAGCCTGGCCGTCCACGACTGGGGCGGCGCCATAGGCTTCGGCTGGGCTGTGGAAAACCCGGAGAAAGTGCGCTCCATTACCATATTCAACACGGCGGCATTCCGGTATGACAAGATTCCCTTCAGGATATGGATATGCCGCGCTCCATTATTCGGCGATGTGGCCGTGCGTGGGATGAACGGGTTTTTGGGCTCGGCTGTGAAGCTGGCTATGGCCACGAACAAGAGTGACAGATTCACCCAGGAGGTGTCCGCAGGCTACATGGCGCCCTATGGCTCCTGGACTGACAGGGTGGCCATTCACCGCTTCGTTCAGGACATCCCGTTATCGGCGGCGGACGTAAGCTATGAACGACTGACAAGAATAGAAGCGGGACTGGAGAAGTTCAAGCAAAAAACCCCCAGCCAGATCATATGGGGGATGAAGGACTTCTGTTTCACGGAGAGCTTCCTGGAGAGGTGGCTCGATTTTCTGCCCCAGGCCCAGGTCCACAAGTTCCAGGATGCTGGGCATTTTGTGGTGGAGGACGCGCAT
>JAOUNV010000228.1 GCA_029880775.1 Nitrospinota bacterium
CAGCGCTATCTTCTCTTCCTCGACCTCCTCGGATTCTTCGGCTTCCAATTCCTTGGCCTCCGATGGAGTTTCTTCGGGCTCAGCCTTAGCCTGGCTTTCTTTGCCCTTGCTGATCGCCGCGTCCCGAAGGGCCTGGGCAAGCAGGGCCACGTCCAGCCTGGGGATTTCCAAAAAGGCGCCAGGCATATTCATCTTCGCCTTTTCGCAACTCTCGAACAGGGCCTCGTTGACCACCTTAATCAAGTCGATAGCCTTCAAGAGAAGATCGACGGAGGCCTGGTCGCTCACTATCATCCGCTTGCGGAATTTATCCAGCAGGCTTTCCGCCTCATGGCACAGTATGTTTACCGTGTTCACACCCAAAAAGCCGGCGGCGCCCTTGATGCTGTGGTAGGCCCGGAACAGATCGTTTACCAGTTCCATGTCCTCTGGGCTGGTTTCCAGCTCCAAAAGATCGGTTTCTATATGCGTGACGGCGTCCGCTACCTCGGAAACGAATTCGGAGTAGATCAACAGATCTTCGCTGGTGGACATCTGAATCGACTCGTAGCCGAGGAGTTTAGGACTCTTCAGAGCCTCTTCCTCGCCAAGTTCCGAAATGTCGGCTTTTACTTCAGGCGTGGCCTGTAGGAGCCCTGCCACTTTCACAGACTCCACGTCAAACGATTCCTTGAGGTTGATAATCAACGTTTGCGCCTGGTCTGTCAGGCTCTCCAGGACAGAGGGATTCTCCAGATACGCGGAAAGAATCATCACTCCATTAATTGTGAGATCCACCGCTTTCTTGTTGTCAGACACCCCCTCCATCAGAATCTTCTCGTACAGAGCCGCTAATGAGTCAGCCACCGCAGCCATCTCCGAGGAAGACTGGCGCTGCGCCATCTCCACCTGGATTCCCTCAAATGCCAGCATCACGTCGGAAACCGCTTTCTTGTCCTGCATTTGTGATTCCATCAGCGTGACTTCATTGGCGATGGCGCTTAGCTTTTCGGCCAGCGGATCAGTGGGGCCATCGTCAATTACGGGAGCGGGAGTGGGAGGCTCCTGCTCGCCTAATGGAGCGAAAATGTCCTCTTCCACATCGGGAATACCTGAATCCTCCGCCTCGACAGGTTCCTCTGCTGTTTCCGGCTCCGGTTCGATTTGCTCAGCCTCTTTCATCTCCGCCGCTGGCTCCACCATATCAGGAGCCGCCGGCTCCACCTCGGGTTCGGCTGCCTCCGGTTCCGGCTCAGTTGGTTTGGCGAACTGGGCCATGATCTCCGAGGCCTCTCGTTGCTCATCGGTCAAGCCGCCACCGGCCATGGCTGGGGCAGGTTTCTCTTCGGCGGGTTCCGCCTCGACAGGTTCCTCTGCTGTTTCCGGCTCCGGTTCAATTTGCTCAGCCTCTTTCATCTCCGCCGCTGGCTCCACCATATCAGGAGCCGCCGGCTCCACCTCGGGTTCGGCTGCCTCCGGTTCCGGCTCAGTTGGTTTGGCGAACTGGGCCATGATCTCCGAGGCCTCTCGTTGCTCATCGGTCAAGCCGCCACCGGCCATGGCTGGGGCAGGTTCCTCCTCGGCAGGTTCTTCTGTTATTTCCGGCTCCAGTTCGATTTGCTCAGCCTCTTCCTGCTCCTCCGCAAGCTCGAACATTGCGGGCGCCGCTTCCTCTTCCTCAAGCTCGTCTGGCTCCGGCTTAGTTGGTTTACCGAATTGGGCCATGATCTCTTCGGCTTCCGTCTGGTCTTGCGACTCTATTTCAAGGCTGGATGGTTCCTCTTCCACTTGCCTGGCGTCTCGGAGGGCGTCCTCGGCGTCTCCCTGGGCGTCGGTGATCTTGGAGGTAGGTTCGTAAGGATGCCGGGCCTCTTCCTGGGCTTGGGCCATGGCTTCCTCGGCTTCTTTTTGCCTTTCCTCTTCAGGAGCCCAATCCGCCGGCTGGGTCGGCTCGTGGGCGGATTCTTTCGTGCTCTCAATAGCCGCTTCCGCTTCCATCTGACGTCTGCCGTCCGGCTCCAGCAGTCTGTCGGGTTTTCCTGCTTTGTCGCGGGCTTCTTTTATGGCGGCTTCTACATCCTCCTGCCGCTCGGGAGAGGGCTCGACCATTTGGTTTGGTTTAAGGAACTTTTCAAAGGCGTCATCCAGGACTGATTCTGCTTCATCCTGTCTTTTCTCGAAAACCTCGTGTTCAGGTTTCCCTTCCAGGATGGCCCTTATCTGGGCGATTCCGCTATCGTCTTCCTTTTCGGTGGTTTCCTCTTCTGCCTGGGCCTTTTCCTTTTCTTCTTCCCTGCTCTTCTCCTCGGAGGTCTCCACTCTGCTGTCGAGTAGGTTCATGATATCCGTGAAGCGACCGGTCTGCCTGATGGGTGGGACTTCTCCCAGGTACTTTTTCTCTTCTTCTTTCTTCTCTTCGGGCTTCTCCATTTCTGACTCGTCAGAGGGGCCTGACTCGTCAGAGGGGCCTGGCTCGTCAGAGGGCTCCGGCTGTTCTGGTTCGCCCCCCTTGTTCACCCCGCCGGATACAGCCTGAGCGAAAATGTCCTCCGCTTCCTTTTGTTTGTCACCAAGCCCGGTCGATGGTTCTGGTGGCGTTCCCAACCCCAGAAGGCTCAGCACTTCGTCCGCGGAGGATATGATTTGCTCTTCAGACTCCGGCTGAAGTCCCAGGCCGTTTGCTTCTTCCTTGGTGAAAACCATGTCGGAAATGGCGGGTGAAAGTATTTCGAACGCGGCGTTTAGTTTTAAAAGTACGTTTTCCGCTCCATCCTGGCAGGAGACAGGATCTTCCTTCTCCACTGCCCGGCGGACCACGGAAAGCCCCTCAGTGGTCAGCTTAAGCCCCACCTCGGCGTTCTCCACATTATCGAGCAGGAATTTTTCGTATAATGTGGAGAGGCAGACCGGGATGTCCGACAGGTATGGGGGGAAGCTTTCCTTAAGGTCTGGCGTTATTTTTTCCAGGGCCAGCATTATATCGGAGAGAGCCTTGATATCGGCGCTATCTGACCGTAGCTGCTCTATGAGCGGAAAAATATCGTCAATGGTCTCGAGAATCTCCTGACGATTTTCCAGGGACAAGGTTATACCTCCACTCTTTGCACGCCAAAGTTCACCATACTCTCCTTATTGTTCAACATTTTAACATAGTATCAATGTCCTAAATATTCCATTTTCCGTTCCCCCACCCAATATATAGCCGTGGAGAGCTTTTTTTCGTCCGGCTCAGTCCAAAACCATGCTTTTCGGCGATTTGGGTATCCTTTCGCTCATGACCCGGTGTCCCGTTTGGGTGACCAAAACCATGTCTTCGATCCTCACTCCTCCCACACCTGGCACGTATATTCCAGGCTCGACAGTGAATACCATACCTGGCCGCGCGTCAGTTAAAGAGACGGTGGACACCTTCGGCTCCTCATGGATGTCCAATCCCACACCGTGGCCGGTTCCATGACCGAAATAGTCGCCATACCCCGCCCGGACGATGATAGAGCGGGCCACATCGTCCACCTGGTTCAGCGGAACGCCAGGGCGAATCGCGTCTATGGCCGCTTCGTTGGCCTCCAGTACCACCTTGTATATTTCCGTGATCAGCTTATCCCCATCGCTGGAAAGGAACGTCCGGGTGTTATCGGAGTGATACCCCCATCCGCGGGCTCCCCAGTCCAGCGTCACCGCGTCTCCTTTTTCCACCGCTTTGGCCGAAGCCACCCCGTGGGGCAGGGCGCCCCGGGCGCCGGACGCCACGATCATCTCAAAGGCTGGGCCATCGGCTCCTTTTTTACGCATGGCGGTTTCAAGTTCGATGGCGATATCCCTCTCCAGCGCGCCAGGCTGTATCAGAGAACGGGCGAATTCTATCGATTCACCGAGTATATCCACCAGCCGGTCCAAAGCCTCCAGCTCCGCCTCGTCTTTGACCAGCCTGGCCTGCTCCACCACCCCTTCGGTTGGTTCCAGGCGAATCCCGTCAAGCTTCGCCTCCAGCTTGCCCAGGGAAGAGACTGCCATATGATCCGCTTCAAAACCGATACTCTTTATCCCCAGCCGGGAAGCCAGTTGCTCCACGGCGGCCTGGGAATCCTTGGCCTCATGGATGGTTATGCCATAGGTCTGCTCTGCGGCCTGGGTCACGTATCGGAAGTCGGTTATAAGCCAGGCCTCATCCCTGGCCAGCAGCAGAACGCCCGCCGTGCCGGAAAACCCGGTGAGGTATCGGACGTTTTTCATGCTGGTGACCATCAGGGCGTCGTACAGATCCCAGTCGGCCAGGACGGCGGTTTGGGCTCTGCGCCGCTGGATATGCCCGGCCGCCTTTTTGGTGTCTTCCAGGATCATTGCTGCCTGCCGCCGCCCACCACCC
>JAOUNV010000032.1 GCA_029880775.1 Nitrospinota bacterium
TCACTATTGTATACCGTCCAGCCAGTTCGTCTATCAGCTCCTCTATCTTGGCCGTGGCCACAGGGTCCAGCGCGGAGCAAGGCTCGTCCATCAGCAGCACGTCCGGGTCCGCCGCGATGGCCCTGGCGATGCACAGGCGCTGCTGCTGCCCGCCGGAAAGTCCCAAAGCGCTCTGGTTTAGCCGATCCTTCACCTCTTCCCACAGCGCAGAGGACTTAAGCGCTCTCTCCACGGTTTCCAAGATCAGTTTCCTGTCGCGCACCCCATCCACCTTCAAAGGATAGGCCACATTTTCGGCAATTGTCATGGGGAACGGGTTCGGCTTCTGGAACACCATGCCCATTCGCTTTCGCAGGCCGATCACATCCACATCCGGGTCGAAGATATCATGCCCGTCGAACTTGATACTCCCCTCCACCCGAAGCCCGTCTATCAGGTCGTTCATCCTGTTAAAGGAGCGCAGCAGGGTTGACTTTCCACAGCCGGAGGGGCCGATGAGCGCCGTCACCAACCCCTTCTCCAGCGCCATTTCCACATCATACAACGCCTGGCTGTCTCCATACCACAAGGAGAAATCCTCCGTCGACACCAGCGAGCCCTCCTCCCCCTTCCGCTCGTGGCGGATGGTGGGATCCTCATGATGATGGCTCAATGCGTTAGCGCTCATAATATTTTCGATCCACTAAAAATGTCCCGCCACATATTTTTTCTTTAACCTGTTGCGGATAATAATGGCCCCGGCGTTTAACGCCGCCACCACACTCATCAGCAACAGTGTAGTCATAAACACCATCGGCTTGCCCGCCTCCGCGTTGCGCGACTGGAACCCGACATCGTATATATGGAACCCGAGGCACATGAAGCTGCGCTCCAGATGAACATATGGAAACACCATGTCCACCGGTAGCTCCGGCGCCAGCTTCACCACTCCCACCAGCATCAAAGGGGCGACTTCCCCCGCGCCCCTGGCCATGGCCAGGATCAGCCCCGTCATTATACCCGGCAAGGCCTTGGGAAGCACGATATACCGGATCGTCTGCCATTTGGAAGCGCCACAGGCCAAAGAACCCTCCCTGGCCGATTGGGGCACCGCGGAGAGCGCCTCCTCCGTGGCCACTATCACCACTGGCGCCGTGAGTAGGGCCAAAGTCAACGAGGCCCACAGCACACCGCCGGTGCCGAAGGTGGGGCTGGGCAGCCGCTCGGCGTACATCCAGCCGTCCATCCACCCCCCCACTCCATAGGCGAAGAACCCCAGGCCGAAGATGCCATACACTATCGATGGCACGCCTGCCATGTTATTCACAGAAATCCGAACCAGACTCACCAATGCGTTCTGCCTGGCGTACTCCCGCAGATACAGGGCCGCCATTACACCGAAAGGCGCCACCAGCAGCGCCATCATTACGGTCATCACGAATGTGCCGAATATGGCGGGCATCACTCCCCCTTCCGTGTTGGCCTCCCTCGGCTCGGCGGTGAGAAACTCCCACCATCGAGCAATATACACACCAGCCTTGCCGAAGATCCCCTGGGCGTTGGGCCAATACATCCGCACCACACTGCTTTGCCGAATCGTCTTTTCACCGCCGGAGACATCGGCCATAGTAAAAGTGATGACCGCGTCCTCTGCGTCCAGCCGGGCCGCCTCCGCCGACAACCGGGCGTACTCCGATTCCAGCTTTGCCGCCTCACTCGAGTTTTCCTTTTCAATGGCGGAGTATTCTTTTGAATCCTTCCCATGCTCCATGGCGGCCCACCTCAGCGACAGCCGGGCGGCTTCCATGGCTCGGTTCACATCCCCCAGGGCGCCGCGCTGTATACGCCGGATATTTTCGCGCCTTTCGTGAGCCTGGCTAATCAAGTCCTGGAGCTCGCTCTCCCCCAGTTTGCTCGCCGCAGTAATCGCCTCCCCCGCGCTCGCGGAGACCAGCCGTCCTATAAACGGCCCCCACTCCAGCCGCTCCACCAGCACGATATCTTCCGGCGCCTCGATCGACTTTACATCCGGCTCCGCCACCCACTTAAAGTCCTCGCCGGTCAGGTCGAAGTTCCCCACCCGGTAAAGAGAACGAGTCCCCTGCGCAGAGGACTTCTTCTCACTATGGAGGGAGTAGGTTTCCGTCCGGACCTTCTCGCCTGCCGTGCGGGCGCCATCCGCCATGGTGATGACGGCCACCGGCCTGGGCCAGAACGCTTTTAGTCCATTGTATGTAATAAGCGCCAGAAACCCGATTATCATCACCACTCCGCCGACCAGGGCTCCGCCCAACAGCCAGACATACGGCTCTCCCCTGGCGGAAAGGGGCGCGTGGGCGCTTCTGCGGGGGGGGTGTTCCATATCGCTTTGCGTAGCCATCACAGCCTCGAAAATCTTTTTCTAAACCGCAGGCGCACAATCTCCGCCAGGGTATTGATCACGAAAGTCATCATAAACAAGGTGAGGCCGGAGAGAAACAGGGTTCTATATAATGTTCCCCCCACCACCGCCTCCGGCAGCTCCACTGCTATATTGGCCGACAAGGCCCGCAGCCCGCCGAAGACATTAAGCTCCATCACGGGAGTGTTCCCGGCGGCCATCACCACGATCATGGTCTCCCCCACGGCCCGGCCCATGCCGATCATCACGGCGGAAAATATCCCGCTGACGGCTGTGGGAACCACCACCCACATCGCCGTCTGCCATACAGTGGCGCCGCAGCCCAGGCTGGCGCCGCGCAGATGGTCCGGCACTGCGGCCAGAGCGTCCTCGGCGAGGGTGTATATGATGGGGATGACGGCAAATCCCATGGCGAAGCCGACTATCAGGGTATTGCGCTGGACATAGGGGCCCACCAGACCGTCGCGGGGGTCTAGCCCAGCGCCCTGGGCCGCCACGGCGGCGATCCATGCCAAAAGCGCGGCGGATATAGCCACCATGGAAGCCTTGGCCAGTTCCATGGCTCCGGCGCCCAGCCCCCCCTGGGTCTGACTACCCCGGCGCCCTCCCCTTCCGGTATATCGCGCCCCGGCCACAGCCACGACTGCGGCGGCCATGGGGAAAAACAGCATAAAAAGAAAGGGAACAGCGGATGAGTCTTTGTCTGTGAGCCACCGCTTGAAATCCCCGCCGAAAAAGCCTGATTCGAATATACCGCCTAGCGCCACCGTCGCCAAAATCCCCACGCCCATGGCCGCGGCTATCGCTATGAACTTGAATCGCCCCGAAAGCCTCTCCGACAAAGGCTGCGGAAGAAGCTGCCACAGCATAGCGCCCACCACCAGGGAAAGAGGGATCAGTAGCCCGCCGAGCAACACCGGGCCGACTCCCCGCTCCACCACCGGCGCCAGCACAAGAGCCGCGACGAATCCTAACGCCACCGATGGAAGAGAAGCCATCATCTCCATGGCGGTTTTTAGCGGAGCGCGATGGTTCTTCTCCAGGAACTCGGAGGTGAATACAGCCGCCAGCAAAGCCACCGGCACAGCAAAGAGCATGGAATAAAAGGTGGCTTTCAAGGTGCCGAAGATCAACGGCATCAAAGAGAGCTTCGGCTCGAAATCATCGGTGGCCGCTGATGATTGCCATGTGTAGGATGGCTCCTTGTAGCCCTCATACCACACTTTCCCGAAAAAGGCCCGCCAGGAAGCCTCCGGGTGAGGGACCTTTATCTCCCACAGGCGGATCGCGCCGCTATCTGTGGCCAGCAACGCGCCGTCCAGGAGGGATGTAACATCCAGGCCCCGGACACTGCCTGGCGCCTTGGAGTTCAGCCGCAATATCACACTCTCCCCCGCGCCGTTGCGAAGCCACAGCTCTCCTGGACCGGCGGTGAGAAAGGACTTGCCCCCAGCCGCCGGTACTATAGCCGTCACTGGCCCCTTGTGCGGCTCCAACTGTCTGGCCCGGACCACCTTATAACCATCCGCCGCGACGGAACCGGGATTAGACAGTATGAAATGTATCCCCACACCGCCATCGGAGCCGCCCACTGCCAGCGACTGCCGACCCGACATAAAAGCGGCCGCCGTCACCCGCACACCAGGCGAGGTGAGGCTGACGGTCTCCGCCAGGAAGGCCTGGGAAGGCTTGCGGACATTGTAGCGGTACAACACCCCATCCCCGGCCACCAGCAGGATATCCATCCCGTTCTCCGTGAGGAAAAGTCTCGGTTTATCCAGCGCTTTGGGCGCCATTGGCAGGGTGTATGATTTGACCGATATCTTCATCTTCCCGGTCATCATGTTCTTCTTGGTCTTGGCGATGCGCAGCGACAATCCGCCATTGGAATCCAGAGTGGCCAGAGCGTTAATACGTTTGCGCTGCCTCCCGAAAACGGCCATCGAAATGGCCTCCACTTTCCCACCGTCTCTGTTTTTTATTATCTTTGCCGTGGTGGCTTCCACTTGCGCCACGCGGATCTGTTCACCCGCCACCTTGCTGTAGACAGCGCCATCCCCAATCCAGTCGCCCTCCCCCAATGGGCGCATGCCGGAGAGGTCGAACCCCGCAGGGAGGACTTCCACTTTAAAACTGATCGACCCGAAAGCCACGGAACCATCGGCAAAACCGGCGGCCCAGCCATCCGCGCCTTTGTCGAACGCCAGCGCGGTAGGCTCGGCGCCGTTAAAATCGAGCTTGGTCTCGGAGACGATCTCCCCGCTTTTGGGATGGTATGCGACAATGCGCCCTGTCGGGCCGATCTCCACCGCCAAATGATGATACTCGTCGAGCATGGTGACCGAGCTTTTGGTCCACGGCGCCGGGCGGGTGGCGCTATTTACCCCCGTGACCACTCCGGCCCGAAACAGAGGGACAACCTGGCTAATAAGGTATACAAGTATCCCCATCACAGCGGCTATTACCAATATCCCGCCGGTCGATATCACATATCCTGCCAGGAAGTCCGCCACCAATACCAGGCGCCTGGTCTCCTTCGGCCTCCTGTATCCGGTCGGCGAGTCGGCTCCCTGGTCCGTGGAAATGTGATCCGCCTGATTCATCCGCTCTTCAACCATTTAATGGGGAAAAAACCCAACGCCTCCCTCCTATATGTGGGAGACCTTCTTTATACTTCACAAAGTATACTCCCTCCATTATTACGACAATGTTACAGCTGGTTTTCGGTTTTGTGAATTCCCGCCGCTTCGTGTGCAGGATATTGAATACATTGGGTATGCCCAGGAATAAGTTGGGAGCAGGAGGGTCTCTTATTAAAGACGGCTATGTGCATATAAGTGGACACATATGAGGTTTCGCTTATAGAGCGTCTCTATAATTTATTGTATTTTCACTGTTTTACCCACAAGCGCTTTGGTACGGAAACTGCTGTGTAGGTTTACATAGAGATATTTGTGAACTCTGGGTTTGAGAGATTTTATAGTAGTCGATTATTTAGAAAGGCAGGATAGAGATGAGAACAGGACCTATGACCAACTACATTAGGAAGGCGGGCTTTAGCTTTGCCATGCTGGCTTTGGTGGCGATGGTTTTGCCAGCCTGCGGAAGCGGAGCCAGTGGCAACAAAGTTTCCGGCAGCGCCATCTATAATGATGGCTCGGCTGCCCGAGCGAACTGGTTAGTCTCCGGTAGTGAGCCGATGACCGGTGTCCTGGTGCAGCTAGTGGACGCAGAGGGCACTGTGGTGGCCGAAACCTACGTCGACTCTGACGGCAACTTCTCTTTCGGCAACGTGGAGGAAGGGGACTACACCCTGCGGTTCATTGATCCGGATACGGGGGATGTCATTACAGAAGTTACCGTAAGCATCTTGGAAGGCGACGACGCGACGCTCAACGGTTCCTTTAACGACAGCCAGGCGACGTGGACAGTTGAATTCGATTCAAACGACGGCGACTCTTCGTTGAACGACATCCAGCAGCAAAGAGCCACTAAAATTGGCGATCTTGCAGGCATTTCCGGCAGCGATGTGGAGGCGATGCGTCTTTCCGGCATGGGCTGGGGACAGATAGCCCACGAACTGGGCTTGCATCCAGGCCACCTGGGTATGGGACACCCGGACGGATGGGATCCCAAGAAAACCAGAGAGGCCAAAAACGCTGGCAGAAAAGACAAGGACAAGGGTAAACCTAAAAATCCCGGTAACGGCAATAATGGCAATGGTAACGGCAATGGGAATAATAAATAGCGGCAAGCTATATTGATCAAACCTCAACAATCAGCCCGGCTGTCATGGCCGGGCTTTTTTTTTGCGCCACAATCAATTACCCCACCCACAATTACTTTGCGCTTTCAGCCATAAGCCGTTCCCTTTTTCATAGCGGCGCCCTTCCGCTAAAATCCGGGCGGCCCAGCTGTAACCATTATCCGACGCTCAAGTGCACTAATGGATACGCTCTTGATTTTGCTATTTTACTGGCATCTCTATATGCCTGTTACATAGACACTTACAGTATCGCTTAGTTGGCGCCATAATTGCTTTACAGTGTATTGAATGCGATTGGCACTGAACAGACCATGTTTGGAAATTGATGAAACATATATCATAAGCTGTGGAAGGAAGTCAAAAATGAGAGGCCAGAACAACTTGATAAACAAAGAGAAAAGAATGGGCGTAAATGTCGCCGTGATGTTATTTGCGGCCGCCGTACTTACCGCCTGCGGCTCCGGTAACATGGGAGAATCCGCAAAAGGGACACCGTCCATCGTCGATTCGGCGTTGGTAATGCAGTTCAACGCGGAGATTGTTGACGCCTCGGGCGTAGCGGTCCAGTCTTCACCTGTGGACATGAACTCGGGCGCGTTCCAGTTTACCAACATCCCGCAGGGTAACTATACCGTCACACTTTACGATCCTTTTCTGATCCCACTTGCTGTCTATTCATTAGCGTTGACGGGAGACACCCTGTCGATAAGTGGTAACGCTTTCATGGATCCATCCACATGGGTGATCGAATACGCTCCTGCGCCAGCTCCGGCTCCGACCGACCCGGCTCCTGCTCCGACCGATCCAGCTCCTGCGCCAACCGACCCGGCTCCTGCGCCGACCGACCCGGCTCCTGCGCCAACCGACCCGGCTCCTGCGCCGACCGATCCGGCTCCGGTTAACACAAATCTCACGGACCAGGAACTGAGCGACCTTGGTTTTAATGCCAGCGAGATAGCCAAGATCAAGAAGCTTACGGAAGTCTCCGGCGCCCCGATGACATCTATCGTTGATATGCGCCTTTCCGGAATGGGCTGGGGCGAGATTTGCAAGCAGTTGGGTGTGGATCCCAGTGTGCTGGGAGGGGGCAAAGGCAAGAAGTAGCGCCTGATACCTGAACTCGATTTCAACCGCTCGGCTGTAATGGCCGGGCGGTTTTTTTTATGCGAGCGAAACGATAATCATCAAGGCACGGCGCCCTTAATCTGAGAGACAAAAAACGACAAATCTTCCCTACCTGGCTCCACTAGCTTAAGATGCTTCCAACGGAATAGATTATTTATGCGGATTACAAATTCAACAGCCAAATCACTGATAAGCTTGGCAGTGGCTTTAGTGTTGCTTGTCGGCTGCTTCTTTATCGTAGTGTTCATAGCGTTGATTTACTCACCCTTGATGGAGCCTTATGTATACACCTTAATCTTCCTTGCGGCAGTAGCCGTGTTTCTTACCCACAGAAAGATATCCCGACGTTTCGGATTGTGTTTCGATAATCAGAGTCCGTGCGAAAGCTGCGGCTCTCCGCTACGCTTCGACCAAGCCACTTGCCCCTCCTGCCAGACGCGCCATGAACCAAAGAAAAGGAATTGGACAGTTGGTGATATCTTGATAATTCCAATATTCGCACTACCGACGTTCTTTGTAGCTACTACCATACATGAATTTTCTGCTTACACGTGCATATCCCATTGCAGTGCTGTCACAAGCGATCTAGCCTACCTTCGCAAAGCCCAGGATATCTATAAGACCAAAAATGGGATATTCTATCAGGGGCTTCCAAAAAAAAGTCACCCTCCTGGATTTGACCTTACATATTCCGTACAAATCGCAAAGGTTCTTGTCAATAACACCCGCCTTGTATATGTTGGAGCCTCTTCCAACTGCGATATGGAATGCAAAAGCCTTCCGGAAGTATGGATATGGGACAGCGCCGGAGATTTCGATAAGAACTATCACAACACCATGAATCCAACGCCTGAATTCCTCTTCGCCGGATACGCCGCCCTGGGGCAGACCGAGTGGCTTAAGAAACTGATATCAAAGCGAAGTGTGGATATCAAGAACGTCCGTTTGCACGGCAAATCCCCGATGCAGCTGGCGATGCAGAACGGTCACGCCGACATGGTCCTGCTACTGACAGAACTTCGGAGGGAGTAGGCGACGACTGCCGCATGGCAATAAAAAGGCGGCCGGTTTATACCCCGGACCGCCGAATTGATGGAGAGTCAGCTCTGATCAGCTTATAGTTTTCCCGTTATGTTTCACTTCGCCGTTAACCTCTATGGCGCGCACCAGCATATCCAGAACCGGGCAGTGGCTTTCCACCGTCTGGATCAACTGCTGGATCGTCGCCTCGTCCGCCGGGCTTTCGATATGGGTGACATACTGAATCTTGCTGTAGCCGGATGGGATATTCTCATCCATACCGAAAAGACCCTGCAAGTCCAGATAACCTTTCACATCCACCTTCAAAGAAGTAAGCTCCACCCCCATGACAGAGGCGTAGGCCGCATACATTATCTCCTGACAGGTACCTAATGCCGCCAGCAAAAGCTCCACCGGGTTCGGTCCGGCGTTCCCTCCCCCCAGCTCCGGCGGCTCATCAATGGTCATTGTGTCAAAATCCCGGATGTTCGCCTCGCACTTTGTATCACTGATCCATTTTGTCTAGCTGCGGAAAACAGCCTTTCCCGCTTCCAGCTTCTCCTTGATGGCCCCGATGGTGGCAAGTAAAGCTTCTTTCAAAGATTCCTGGGACATAATTCCTCCTGTGGATTAGATGATGCTATGCTTTCCACGCCCAATCTCGTGGGAATGTGATAAGTTAACTTAACCGGGTGATTATACCCCTCACCGGCGCCGTTAACAATCACAAACTCTCGCTCACTAATGATAACAAGGAGATATCCGGGACAACCCCAACCTGTACATACATGAGCCCTGCGGAAGCATAAACATCGCTTAGCTCTTTTGGGCGGGTTCCACCTTCTCTGTCTTCTCAGTCGTCTCTCCATCGGATATCTCCCCTGCGGCCACCAGCGCCCGGCGCATCATAATGGGTCCGGCTATCTGGTTCACCGCCACGGCGGATATGGCGATAGTGGCCACCACCCCACCCACCGGGCCGAACAATTGTTGTGCCAGCACCGCAAAGCCTATATTTATCCCAGCCTGGCCGATAAAACCCTGCCAGGCGTTCTTGCGCATCTCCACCGGCTCCCCCGCCATCTTCAGCCCGGTGTTCACCCCCAGCCACACTCCCACCATGCGGGTGAGCACCAGCGCCACGGCCAGCGGCAGGTTCGCCGCCAGGGCGGAGAGGTCCAGCCCCTGCCCCGCCAGGGAAAAGAAGATAACGTAGACGGGGGCAGACGAATACTCGATCGCCTTGATCAGCTTCTCGCCGCTTTTGGAATAGTTCTCCACCATGAATCCGGCCACAATCGCCGCCAGCATTGCGCTCACATGGAAATGGATCGACACCTCCGACAAGGCCATGGCCATGCCGGAGACCCACAGCGCCGCGTTCTTTTCCGTCTGGCGCAGCACCAGGATCATCACCCCGCCAGCCACCAGCCCGATCACCACAGCGCCACCGATATGCCGCAACACACCGGAAGCCTGGCCGCTCTCCGCCATTCCCAGAAAATGCCCCACCACCGGCGCCAGCATGCCGAACACCAATATCACCACAACATCCACAATGACCGTAGATCCCATTACTATCTCGGAGACCGGCCCCTTGGCCCTCCCCTCTGTGATCACCGCCACAGCAGTGGCCGGGGAATTGGCCATAGACAAGATCCCCAACAGCAACGCCGCCCCGAACGCCGCCGCCAACGGGCCAGATGGCGACGCCACAGCAGTCACACCAGAGAAGTAGAAGGCGGGAAACATCACCCCATCACG
>JAOUNV010000229.1 GCA_029880775.1 Nitrospinota bacterium
TCCCCCCTGGCCAGGCGGAAATGCAGAGTGAAGTTCATCCCGGAAATCGCCATGAACACGATCACAATCCAGTGCGCAATGGTGGAGGCGCTGGCTTTGGAATCGGGAAAAGTGGAAAAACCACCCGTGGCCACCGTAGTGAAGGCGTGCAGAAGAGCATCGAAAAACGAAAGTCCCACACCCCACAGCATAAGGGTCTCTGTGATGGTGAAGACCAGGTAAATGATCCACAACGCCCGCGCCGTGCTCCTGATTCTAGGTGTGGCTTTCTTAAAGTTGGCGCCGCCGGGAATCTCCGACTGGAACAGGTTGTGGCTGCTCTCCCCGATGGCAGGAAGAATGGCCACGAAAAGCACAACGATTCCCATCCCCCCCAGCCATTGGGTCATCCCCCGCCACAGCAGGATGGAAGCTGGCATTATAGTAGGGTCGGGCACCACCGTGGCGCCGGTGGTGGTGAACCCGCTGATCGCCTCGAAGAAGCAGTTCACAAAGCCTGGTATCCATCCGGAAAAGTAATATGGAAGGCTGGCGAACAGGCCAACCGTGATCCAGCAGAAGGCCGCGATCACAGCCCCGTCGAAGGCCGCGATTCGGACACCGGTCATCTTTTCCCTGGAGATGAAGACAGCCACCAGCCCCGCCGTCAGCGCAATGGCCAGTGTGGCGCCGATGGAAGCTGTGTCAGACAGATGGCCAGATACTTTGCCATTCGGCCAGATAACCGATACCACAAGGGGGATAGCCAGAAAGCAGCCAAGCGATATCCATATCCACCCTGCGGTGTTTATCAGAACCGGCGACAGCAAACCCCGTCTCTCCTGGGGAGGGAGGATGCCGCTGGATGAGTTGGTGAACAACCCTTTCATGACAGCAATCCGCCGCTGGAAAAGAGCTTTTCCACCGCTTCTATTTTTTCCCGCAAGGTAACCACGATCACCTTGTCATTGCCCTGGAACACTGTCGCGCCATCCGGTATGATCAGGTCCCCCTCGCGGATGACCATGCCCACGATGGCGCCCTTGGGGAATCCGGCGCCTTGCAGCCTTTTGCCGTCCATGCGGGAGCCTGGGCTCACCTCGAACTCCAGAAGATCCGCCACACCCGCCCGGAGCATCACCACAGAGCGGACCATTCCCTTCCGCATAGCGGTCAGTATCCTCCCGGCGGTCAAATTGTGGGGATTGACCACTACGTCCAGACCTATGGAGTCTAGCACAGGAAGATAGGTGGTCTCGTCGGTGACCACCACCACTTTCCGCACGCCGATCCGCTTGGCCAAAAGGCTCATCATCATGTTGTCCTTGCTGTCGGAGGAGGCGGCGATGAAACAGTCTATCGACTCCGGGTCCAGATCCATCAGAAACTCCGTCTCGCTCTCCAGGTGGATGTTTAGCACCTCCACCTTCTCCAGCCTCTCGGCGGCCCTCCGGGCGATAGACGAGTCGTTTTCCACCAGTATCACCGCCACTCCCCTGGATGAATACATCTCCGCCAGGCGGGTTCCTATCAAAGAGGCCCCCAGGATCACCATCCTGCGCAGAGGGCCACCCTCTTTTTTGCGGAATATGGCCACCACGAAAGGCTCGGTCTCTTTTGCGGTGAGCACCCACAGCCTGTCGCCTGCCTGGATTGAATCCGCCCCGGAGGGAACCAGAAACTTCCCTTCGCGTAATATTCCGATTATCAAGAAGGCGTCCAGGGCGAAATCCTCCTTCACCTTGTACAGAGGCATCCCGATGATCGGCAAGCCCTCCTGGACAGAGAAGCCAATAAGCGACGCCTCGCCAGCGGCCGCCTCGGAATAATCGAAAGCTCCATGGAGCCCCAGGATACGGTCGATATGCCCCACCGACTCCGCTTCCGGATGGATCACAAGATCCAGCCCCAGCTCCTCCGGAATCAAAAGCCCTCCGGAGAACCACTCCTCGTTTCGGATCCGGGCGGCCTTTTTCACGGCGCCCAGCTTCCCCGCCAGCATGCAGGCGGCCAGATTCACCTCGTCAGACTCTGTGACGGCGATAAACACATCTGGCGCCTCGACCACGGCCTGGCGCAATGTGGTGGTGTCCAGCACGTCCTCCCGGATCACACGCACGTCCAGGGAGCCCTCCAGCATGGCGGCGGCTTTTTTATTCTTCTCAATCATCACAATATCGAACCCGAACCGCACCAGCTCCCGCGCCACGCTCTGGCCCACACGCCCTGCTCCGGCGATCACACACCTTTTTGTGGCTGGCTTTTCACCGGAAGCCTTTTTGTAAAATAATTCGGATAACATCATTGCACCTTGTTTGTCCCGGAGATCCCCATGAGCCGAAAGGTTAGATCTTATTCTTATTTTAGGCGACGCGCAAGATCCACGGGGACGACACGCCCGCCGTACGTGTTCGCGTGTGTATGCGTGCGCCGGAGAATTGCATAAGGGCCGCAATATGAGTTAACCTGTTCCGGCATAAAAGGTCACCGTCGGTGGCCTAACGAGCAGCGTGATAAATAATACGGATTTAAAATGGAGTAATTATGGCCCCGCCGAAGTATCACATTTTCGTATGCGCAAACCAGCGCCCACCGGGGCATCCGAAGGGATGCTGCTCCGACAGGGGGGGGATGAGCGTATTGCAGAAGTTTTCCGAAGTGTTGAACCTGAAGATGGCCTATGACCGGATGATGATATCCAGCACAAAATCATGCCTGGTTCCCTGCCAATATGGGCCCGTGGCGGTGGTGTACCCGGATGGAGTATGGTACTGCAGGATAACATCGGAGGATGTGGAGGAAATCTATCAGAGCCATATTGTGGAGGGAAAGCCCGTGGAACGACTGCTGTTGCCGAAGGAAGTTTTCGGGTGAAACTATCAGTCCGCCTGGGCGCCTTATGATCACCAGAGCCGAAGCGGAAACCAGGGAGGAGATAAACCTTGCTCCATACGCCTGCCGCAGCGCCGCCAGCAGGGGCCGCGCCAATGTGGAGGAGGAACATTCCTACAGGACCGCATATGTGCGTGACCGTGACCGGATCGTCCATTCCAGCGCCTTCCGGAGGCTTGAATACAAGACCCAGGTCTTTGTGTACCATGAGGGGGACTACTACCGCACCCGGCTGACCCACACGCTGGAGGTGGCGCAAATAGCCAGGACCATTGCCCGCGCTTTGAATATCAACGAGGATCTGTGCGAGGCTATCGCTCTGTCCCACGATATAGGACATCCCCCCTTCGGCCATTCCGGGGAGGAGGCCCTTAATAAACTGATGAAGGATCAAGGCGGGTTCGAGCATAACATCCATGCCTTGAGGATCATAGACCATATTGAGCACAGGTATCAGGGGTTCCGCGGGATAAACCTGACCTGGGAGACCAGAGAAGCGGTGGCCAAACACTCAAAGAAAAAAGATCATTCCAGCCTGGCGGCGTTCAAGGAGTTCGAGTACCCATCTGTGGAGGCGCAGGCCACGGACGCGGCCGACTCTATCGCCTACGTGAGCCATGACCTGGACGACGGATTGAAGTCTGGATTAATAAATACAGGTATGCTTGAGGATCTTATAATCTGGCGCGAAGCCAGAGAAAGAGCCCAGTCGGCAGGCGCGATGGCCCCGGAGATGGAGAACTACCAGGTGATCCGGAACATAATTGGAACACAAGTGGACGATCTGGTACGGCAGACAGAGGAGAACATCCAGCGCCTGGGCGTCACCAGCCCGGATGACGCCCGCAAGGCCCCGGAGATAACAGCCAACTTTTCCACCGCAATGGCCGAACAGCGCGGGGAACTGCGGGATTTTCTGCGAAATAAAATGTATAAGCACAACAAAGTGATCCGCATGGAGGAGAAGGCGTATCGAGTGGTGGTGGAGCTATTTAAGACGTATAAAAAACGGCTGGAGCTTCTGCCGGAGCATGTATACAAAAACGCCAAAGCAGTGGGGCCCTGCCAGCTGATATGCGACTATGTGGCCGGGATGACAGACAGATACGCCCTGGAGGATCATCGTAAACTTTTTGACCCCATGGCCAGGGGCTGAAAAGTCGAAGACTTAAAAGCCAGGGGCTTAAAAGCCTTTGACGGAAAAGCCATGTCTGCTGTAACCTTTGAAAAGGATAAGCGCCAAAGCGGCGAGTTACGGAGTATCGATGGAACATATAGAACGCAAGCTTTTGGATGTGCTGGTGGAGGCGATAAGGCTGGAGCGGGAAGCGGCGGACCGTTATCGCCAAGCCAAGGAATTGTCCTCCCTGGAGGAGATCAAGGAGATGTTCGAGCGTCTGGCCCAGGAAGAAGAGGTCCATGAGCAGATTCTTAAAGATAGATACGCCCAGATAAAG
>JAOUNV010000230.1 GCA_029880775.1 Nitrospinota bacterium
TAGGCGGAAGTTGGGGCCATCCTCGACTGGGTGATGATGGTCAGGTCCACCCCAGGCACCTGGTGGTAGGATACGTAGAGGGGGCCTTGCGGGGTCTCGACGGTGCGGCTTCCCCTATCCTCGCTCCATCCTGGGAAGGTCTTGCCGATAAGCTCCTTTTTCTGGTCGGCGATCACCAGCCCGTTATAGCTTTTTACCACGGTCAGGGATGTGTTGCTTTCGGTGTTGATTTCGTCAATCCAGAACCAGAGCTTCTTCAGGCTGAGCCTGCCCACCACCATTCCCAGGGGGCGGGAGCCGGAGACGATGGGCGATATCATTTCCACGTAGGGGACACGGTTGCGATCCAGTTTGACATCAGAAATCCAGTCCTGGCCTGATAAGGCTCTTTCCATGGCGGCAGTGTCAATCTGCAGGGATGGGCGGTCCCCTATCATAGACAGCGCGATATCACCCCCATCCATATCCTTGATGGCTATATCGGTGAAATGAGGAGCGTCCAGGGAGATATCGTTGAGAGCGGAACCCAGGAAGGAGTTCTTCAGGTCTATATTTTTCAAGATGTCGGCCATGATGGTGAGCTGGAAGGAGGCATGGTCGAAGAAAAGAGCCATCTCCAGGGCCATGCGCTTGGCCACGGTGTCGTGACGCAGTTCCGTTTCCGCGCGAATATGCTTTTCATGCTCGAGGGAGGATGAGACCAGCGATATGATGATTATGAACACGGTCACCAGCATGGTAGCCGCGAACAGACGCCGGAACAACCCCGAACGAAGAAGAGTAAGCAAGGTAGACACCCCGTGATAACAAGCCCCTGATGAATAACATTACCAAAGCCATGAGATTATTTCAAGAGCCAGATTTGGATTGTTATTCATAGGGAAATGTATAAGATAATGTGACAGTTTACGGGAAGCCGAAAATATACCGTATCTTCGCAGCCGGGTGGCAGGAACGGAACATTTAAGGGGGAGATTTATGAAGAAGGCAGTATACATTGTTGTGGCGGCGCTGGTCATGGCTTGGGCTCCGGCCCCGCAGGTGTGGGCCGAGGATGAGAACCAGCAGTTGGAACTTGAACCAGTTGTGGTGACGGCGGACCGGTGGGGCGTGAAAGAAGGACAGGAGACCGATAGAGTAACATCCATTACCAAAAAAGAGATTCTAAACCTACCTGCCAGGGACGCGGGCGAAGCGTTGGATTACATGCCCGGCGTGGTGATGGGCCGAGGCGGGGCTGGCGGAGTTAATTCGCCTGTCTTCCCTTCGGTGCAGGGGGCGGAGTATTACCAGACTCCCGTGTATATAAACGGTATTCCTTTCAGTGATCTTTCCAGCGGCCTGGGGAACATCGGGCAGATTCCGGCGGAGTTGATCGACCGTATCGAGGTAATCCACGGCGCGGGAGGCATGGAGTGGGGCGCCGCGCAGGGTGGATTGATCAATATCATCCTGAACGCGCCTAACCAGGGGAGGAAAAATTCCCTGCTGGTGGGCGGAGGGGAGCATGGAACCGTATACAGCGCCCTGGATGTGCAGCACTGGACCGAGAATTTTGGAGTAGTTGTGGGCGGCGGATACCGCACCAGCCACGGACCGGAAGAACATACCACAGAGGTGGACAACACATCCGGCACTCTTGGGGTGAAGGCGCTGCTGGGGGATAGCATGAAGCTGGACGCCACAGCCTATACCTTCCGGGGCAAGACAGGATCAGGCGAGTATCGGGGCGACCTGGCCGGATACTATGAGATATATGATTACAACACCACAGGGGGCGGCGCTACCCTGGAAGTTGATCTCGGCGCTGCCGACCTTCGCCTGAACGTATACACCCAAACTTACGAAGGGATCACCGACCAGTACATGCTGGTGGATGGCAAAGTGGGTGAAAGCAACTGGAAGGACAACATCATGGGCGGATCGGCCATTGTCCATTCAGAGCTGGGCTTCGCCACGCTGGTGGCGGGCGCGGACAGCAAGAACGGCAAGCTGGAAAGTTCAGATTTGACAGAGGACAGCTATACGATCGACCAATACGGGGTATTCGCCAACTTGACCCGGGAAATGGGTCCGTTGGTGATCCAGGGTGGGGGCCGGTGGAGCAGCGAGGATTACTTCGGAAACTTCACCGCATTCAACCTGGGAGTACGATACGCTCTGGATGCCGCGCCGGTGGATATAAAGCTCTCCGCCGCCAGGGGATACACCAACCCGCCGCTCTCCTTCCGGTTCCTGGAGATACCCGACATTTGGGCCGCCAATCCAGACCTGGTGGTGGAAAAGGTGATGACCTATCAGGTGGGAGTAGTGGTCCGGCCAGCCAAGGGGCTGACTCTGGATATCAATGGCTTCTTCGCCAACCTGGAAGACGCCATCGGGGCGGACGTGCGAGAGGATGGCCTGTATCATTACCGCAACTTCCAGAAAGTGGAGCGTAGCGGCGTGGAAGCGGAAATCAGCTATCAGATCCATGGATGGAATCTCTTCGCCAACACTTTGTCCCAGACAGTGAAGGACAAGGATACAGGCGACACCATCCATGGCAAGCCGAAGGCGGCCCACTCTTTTGGGGCGGGCTACAAGTGGGGCCATCTGTATACACAGGTGTCTGGCTTGTGGAGGGACTGGAACGAGTTTCCCGACAACCAGCCGAAAGACAAGGTGTGGATCCTGGGCCTGAAGGCCTTGTATGAGCTGCATCTGGGCGGTAAGGAAGTGGGTATAACGCTGACTGTGAACAACCTCACCGACGCTGAGTACTACAACCACCATATGCTGCCGGAGAGTCATCCGAGGGATATTGAGGCGGGCATAGAGTACGCCTTCTAAGGTTGATAAAGCGGTTATGGCCCGGCGGGGAGATGTTCTCTGCCGGGTTTTTTTATGCTATTGAAAACCTTCACACATCCGCAAGCCACACGTAACACCACCGTAACAGGTGTCATGTATTATTTGCTCATGCGACGGCGCCGCAAGTGCGGACTACCGGCGCGATGAAAGGTCAATATATTTGAGGAACGAAGAAAATGCGATGGAGAAAGTGGAGTGCGGTGGCGATTATGGCTCTGATGGCCTCTGGCGCGGGATACGCCCATGCCGCAAAGACAATATGGTCTGATGACGAATCGAGCCTGGCGATGTATGGCGATGTAAGATTCCGACATGAGACAGACAGTGTGGTTAGTGATGGCAAGGAAGACCAAAACCGGGATCGGGACCGGCTCCGCCTGCGTCTGGGGCTCAAATACAAGGCCAATGAGGTGGTTTCCTTAGGAGCCAGGCTGGCCACAGAGGCGGACGATGATCATTCCACTAACCACAACTTCGGTATGTTGAAAGGTGGCGCTCCAGAATCGGCTTTCGGCCTGGACAAGGCTTTCATAAAAGTCGACCTTAAACCGGTCTGGATGTGGGTGGGGAAAAACAGTAACCACACATGGGACGCCACCGGTTTGACCTGGGATTCGGACCTGATCCCGGAAGGGGTCGCCATGGGGGGTGAATTCGGCGATGGGTACAAGGCAAAGATTTACGCAGGATACTACATTATCAACGAAACACTGTACGACGAAAAAGACGACACTATGCTGGCCTATCAGGCTATCTTTAAGTATGGTAAGGCCTATTCGATAAAGGCGGCGGTGGGAGGATACTCAGTCAGCGACCAGAACCCCTCCGAAGGTGAGGATGCCTTCCCAATACCAGGAGGGACAGCCAGCTACCAGCATGCCATGGTGGAGCTGGGCGGCAAGGACTTGCCATTGTCGCCGATCATCGGCACCCAGTTCGTTTCCTCCAATGTGGATATCAGCACACATATAGGTGAAGGGGGCAAAGAAGCGGACCGGCAATCCATGGTGGTGTATGTTAAGGTGGAGCCCGGCCCCGTGGAGGCGATGTTTTCCGTGTGGGATGTGGGATACGCTGGCGCAACCGCGCTAGGTGAATTCAACGCTGATGATTTCGACAAGACTGGAAACTTCACTGGATGGGTCGTGTCGGTGAAGGGAAAGATATACAAGGCTCTTTCCGTGCAGGCGAAATATTTCTACCAGGAAGTGAAAAACGACGCTATAAAACCACCATACGCCGGTGGCGCCCAGTTGGGCAAAGGGAACAAAAGAACCAGGATGCAGCTAAACTTCGTAGTGAAGTTCTAGTGAATGCGTACTGGCGTAAACAATACATTGTCTGACTATAAGGAGATATGGATATGAAAAAGACCCTGATGGCCATCGTGGTATCGGGCTTGCTGGCCGCCGCCGGTGGAGCCTTGGCGGCGGAGGTGGACAAGAACCTGCCCAATTACAAATCTCAAAGCGG
>JAOUNV010000033.1 GCA_029880775.1 Nitrospinota bacterium
CTGTCGCCAGTATCGTTGGCGACAAGGGGAGTGTGGTGGGCATGGATGTGGCGGAGCGCATGCTGGATGTGGCCCGCAGCCGGGCTCGCGCCCATGGGCTGAAAAACCTGGAGTTCCATGCCTGCGATGTGGGGGCGCTCCCTTTCCAGGACGACAACTTTGATGTGGCCACAGCCAGATTTTGCGTGATGCTGGTACCGAACGCCTCCAGAGCGCTTGAAGAAATAATACGCGTTTTAAAGCCTGGCGCAAACTTCACCGCCAGTGTTTGGGCCGATCCCTCCAGAAATGTCTGCCTCACAATTGCGATGAAAATATTGCGCGAATTTGTGGAAATGTCCAAGCCCGCCCCAAACGCTCCGGGGCTCTTTAGTCAGTCAAAACCTGGAAACCTGATAGCCAAGATGAAGGAAGTCGGGTTTATACACACCAGCGAGGAAACGATTCAGATTGAGTTTTCTTTTCCCTCACTAGAATTTTTCATAGCCAACAGGACCGAAATGGCCCCCGCAATCAGAGCCGTACTGGAAATGCTTGACGCGCCCACACGAGCCCTGGCCATAGAAAAGCTGGCGGAGGAAGGAAGAAAATATCAACAGCCTGATGGCTCCATAAAATTCTCAGGAGAGGCCATGATCGTCTCCGGAATTAAAGGGAACGCGCAACAGCCGTCTGGTAACTGCTGAAACGATCAAGCTGGACGCCCCCTGCCAGAGGGGGGGGGGCGCCTCGATTAATTTCAAGGCTATCGGCTGTCCATCGCTTTTCTGACGGAGCCTACGAAGCTGCCCAGGGCGCCTGCGGCGGCCGATTTGTTTTTAGCGGAGGCCACTATATCCACCGCCGCCGAGCCGATGATCACCCCATCCGCCACCTTGGACAGAGCCTTCGCCTGCTCCGGGGTCTTCACTCCAAACCCGGCCATCACCGGCGCCTTGGCCACCTTTTTCGCCTTGCGAATCTGGGCGCCCACATCCGCCGCTGAGGCGGACTTGTCTCCCGTCACTCCGCTTACGTTGATGTAATAGAGAAACCCGGTGGAGAGCCTGGCCACGGTCTTCAGCCGCTGCGGCGTGGAGGTGGGGGCCGCCAGAAAGATGGTGTCCAGCCCGGCTGAGTGGGCCGCCGGGACAAATTCCCCAGCCTCCTCCGGCGGGGCGTCTGGCAGGATGATCCCATCCACACCAGCCTTGGCGGAGTCTTTCATGAACTTCTCCACCCCGTGGTTTATCACCAGGGTGGAAGCCACCATGAACACAAGCGGGATGTCACTCTCCTTGCGGACCGATTCCACCAGTTTCAATATGGCGCTCACATTGGCGCCCGCCTTGATCGCCCGCAAAAATGAGCGCTGGATCACCGGCCCGTCGGCCAAAGGATCGGAAAAGGGAATGCCGATCTCTATGATGTCCGCGCCCGCTTTTGCCGCGGCCAGGATCAGATTTTTAGAGGCGCTGATGGACGGGTCGCCGCCTGTCAGGAAGATGGCCAGGGCGCTTTTTCGCTCCTTGCGTAGCCTCTCCATTGTGTCGGTTATTCTGCTCATGGCGGCTTACTCCTCGTATCCCAGCTCTCGCTGGGCGGTGATCACGTCCTTGTCCCCCCGGCCGGAGAGACAAACGATAATGACCTGGTTCTTTTTCATTTTTGCGGCGGCCTTCATGGTGTGGGCGATGGCGTGGGCCGATTCCAGCGCGGGGATAATCCCCTCCAGCTTCGATAGTTTTTGAAACGCCGCCAGAGCCTCCTTATCTGTCACCGCCACATATTTGGCGCGGCCAGTGTCCCGATACCACGAGTGCTCCGGCCCCACACCGGGGTAGTCCAGCCCGGCGCTGATGGAGTGGGTCTCCATCACCTGGCCATCCTTGTCCAGCATGACATAGCTTTTGGAGCCGTGGAGCGTGCCGATTTTCCCCTTGGCCAGCGGGGCGCCGTGATGCCCCGTGGAGATACCCAGGCCTGCGGCCTCCACCCCCACCATGGCCACTTCATCGTCGTGGTGGAACGGGTGGAACAGCCCCATGGAGTTGGACCCGCCGCCGACACAGGCCACCAGCAGGTCTGGCAGGCGTCCTTCCTTCACCATGATCTGGAACTTGGCCTCGTTGCCGATCACGCTTTGTAAATCACGTACTATCTTGGGAAAGGGATGGGGCCCCACCACAGAGCCGATGATGTAGTGGGTATCCTTGACGGAGCCGATCCAGTCGCGGATCGCTTCGCTGGTGGCGTCCTTGAGGGTTTGGGTTCCGCTCTCCACCTTGATGACCCTGGCGCCCAGAAGCCGCATCCGGAAAACGTTGAGCGCCTGGCGTTCCATATCCCGCGCGCCCATGAAGACATCGCACTTGAGCCCCATCAGGGCCGCGGCTGTGGCGGTGGCCACGCCGTGCTGTCCGGCGCCGGTTTCCGCTATCACCCTTTTTTTCTTCATGGCCAGGGCCAATAGCCCCTGCCCTATGGTGTTATTTATCTTGTGCGCGCCGGTGTGGGTCAGGTCTTCTCGCTTCAGATATATCCTGGCGCCCCCCACGGCCTTGGTCAGTCGCTCCGCGAAGTATAGCGGGGTGGGTCGGCCGATGTATGTGGAGTGGTATCGCTCCAACCGCCTGTGGAACTTGGGCGACTTCATGGCCTTCTCGTATTCCGCATCCAGTTGCTTGAGGGCGGGCATCAGCGTCTCTATAACGTACTGGCCGCCGAATACGCCAAAATGTCCGTTTAAATCGGGTTGTATCACTTAACTCTCCCAGAAAAAGATGGTATAGGGTACCCTGTCAGGCGGCCTGTGTAAATCCCGGGTTTCACGAGGATATTTTCTATTGACCAGGCTCCCACAGGGATAAATCTGGCGCCCCGGTTCGGGTTGTGTGATAATTAATAAAACCCTGAAAAACCGAGGGGGGAATGTTTGTCCGAAGTTTTGGGGGGATATTGCCATGGATTCGACTATTACAGAAAAACTTGTTGCGCTGGTGGAGCCTGCCGTTGCGGCGGAGGGGTGCGCCCTGTTCGACCTGGAGTTTAAACTCGGGAAGGGCTCATCCATGCTTCGGGTATATATAGACAAAGATGAGGGAGTGGGGGTGGAAGATTGCGCCAGGGTGTCGCGACAGCTTGGTTTTCTGCTCGATACCGATGATACGATCCCAGGATCGTATACGCTGGAGGTCTCGTCGCCAGGGCTCACCAGGGCGCTGAAAACACCGACCCACTTTCAAAAAGCTGTGGGGAAATACGCGGCCATTACCGTGCGAGTGGGCGGCCCCGGAGGCAAAGGGGAGAAGTACATTGGGATTATCGAAAACGCCAGCGAGGAAAACATTGATCTGCGCCCCAAGTCGGGCGAGGTGATGAGGTTCTCCTACGCTGATATAAGAAAAGCTAACCTGGAGCTTGAGCCTGGAAAATGACATCTGTACTGATAAACGCCCTGAAAATGGTGGCGGACGAAAAGGACATCCAGATAGAGGACCTGGTCCACATAATAGAGGAGGCTGTCACCGCCGCCGCCGCCAAGAGGCTGGGGAGAGAAAATCTGGAGGCGAAGTTCGACCAGGATAGTGGCGAGTTTGACCTTTATGAGCTTTTCCAGGTCAAAGAGGAAGTGGAGGACCAGGGCACTGAAATAACTTTGGCCGACGCGATGGAGATAAACCCCGCCGCTTTCGTGGGGGACGTTTTACGCGTACAGTTCCAGATGGAAGGCCTTGGCCGGATCGCTGCCCAGTCTGTGCGCCAGATGATCCACAAAAAAGGAAAAGAGCTGGAGCTGGACCGGGTGTTCGCCTCGCTGAAAAACCGGGAAGGGGAAATGGTCACCGGGAAAATGGTGAAGCGGGCCGGGAGCGGAATACTTTTTGAGATCGATGTCGCCGACGCTATTTTACCCAAGTCTGACCAACTGGAGTTGGACCGGCTGGAGAGGGGAGATAACGTGCGGCTGCTTATAGTCGGCGCGGAGCGCGGGAAAAAAGAGCCGATCGCCATAGTGTCCCGCACCCACCCAGATCTGGTACGGCGACTGTTTGCCCTGGAATCACCGGAAGTGGCCGACGGGCAGGTGGAGATCGTGGATCTCGCCCGGGACTCATCGGGCAGGAGCAAAGTGGCGGTTCGCTCCAAAAAGCCTGGTGTGGACGCGGTGGGGGCGTGCGTTGGGGTGCGCGGTGGGCGGATCCAGCCGATTGTCACGGAGCTATCCGGGGAGAAGATAGATATTTTCGAGTGGACCGACGACCCCGCCCTGCTTATCCGGCGGGCGCTGACTCCATCCCGAGACCTGATGGTCGTCCCTGTCCAGGATGCGCAAAAAGCTTGTGTGGTGGCGCCGGAGAGCCAGCTATCCCCCGCCATCGGCAGAAAAGGGGTGAACATAAAGCTGGCCCAGAGGATCACCGGCTGGGGGCTGGATGTGCTCAGCCTGAGCCAATACGAGGAGAGGAAGGAGAGCCTTCAGCATGTCCATGAGGGGATGGACAAGGAAGCCGCGGAACTGGCCAAGGGCCGACCTGGGGAGCGGAAGGCCGATGAGCCGCAGGCAAGTGGCGAGCAAACCGACGAGCCGACTGAACCGGTAGAACCGGTCGAGGAGAATAAAGAGTAGCTCTCCCTGGGCTCTTCCGTTGCGCTAGTAGGCGGAATAAACTCCATACTCGTTTAAATCCAGCCTGCCGCCGTAATTCGGGCTCGTTTTCATGATGTTGTTTGTCAGCCGGTCCATGTATGGCCAGAATCGCACACTCGACTTTGGAATACCGTATGCCTTAAGAAGCTTTTTGTACTCCTCTTCCGTTCGCATCGTTTCGACTTGGCGGATAAATTTTGGCGTGTCTTCCAGGTGTAACTCGAAAAACTGGTTGGGCCTGGCCATGACCAGATCCTTGACGATGTGAAGGGTGTCATTTTCCGGGTCCCTGGTTTGTTTTTCGCCAAAAAACACGTTCATTGATTTATGCGACTTGTTGGCGACAACTGTAAGGAATATCGGTTCGGTGTCCCCATCCTGAGTGATGGTGATATAGCTGACATCAGGAAAGAATCGCACAAACGGTTTTTTCTGGTCGGCCAATCGCGTGAATAGCGATGTAAACTCCCTCCACTCCAGTGATGTGTTGGCGAGGCTCTTCTTATACTTCTGTGGTAGCTCTCCGGCATGGGTGGTGTTTTTGAAATGATGATCGTTTATGTCATCTGGATATCCGGCGGCGCCCGCTGAAAGAACGATGTCCGACATTCTGCGCATGAACTGCATTCCGGCGTTTTCCAGGCCTCCTTCGCCCAGGTCTTTCGGGCGCCTGTAGCCGAGTATCTCCGGGGGAGCTTTCGGATATATTTCGGGCACTCGGGTTTCCAGATCCTTTACGAACAACGGCTTGAATTCCGGCATTTGATGATCTCGCTGGTACCAGCTTTCCCTCACCGGCGACCTCATCCGCTTCGGCAGAAAGGCCAGGAATTTATCTTCGGCTTCGCGCCGTAGGCGCTCCATATAGACTCTTGCGTGAATTTTCCTGGCTACGGAGCCGTAGATATCGAACGTGCCAACTATATCGTAATAGAGCCGCTCAAAGTTCGTATAGTCGATAACCATGCCGGTCTTCGGTGTGTTTCCCATGCGTCCCTGGTGGATAGTCACGCTCAGCTTGTGCCTATACAGGGTCATTAAAGCGTTGGGGCTGGTGATGGTCTGGCCGTTGCTTTGAGTAATCTCCCCGTTCCATATGTCGGTCTCTGAATAGCCTTTGGGGAGTTTTTGTTTTAGCAGCCTGGCGTGAAATCTCTCATACTCGTACAGCCTCTTCTTGAAATACCCTGTAGTCTTGTATTGAGTGGGATTCAGAGCCGGGATCATTAAAAGCTCGGCGATGGTTTTCTTGCCATGTTTACCAGATGAACCACTTTTCAGATTGAAATATCCTGGTGTCGTCACGGAAATATCGGCATCAGGGGCGATGAACATCACCCAGCTATGATCCCTGATGGAGTATGTGGAAATGCCGCCTATGCAGGCATCGCCCTTGGTGAACATATTCATCATCAAGAAGGCGTTTTCCAGCATCCACTGATATCTGGCCCTGGCCGGAATGGCCGCGAAGCTGACAAATGGATTATTGCTGTCCCAGTTCACCTCCGGTATACCGCCCCCTCCCTGGTTCTTCTCCACTGGCCATGGCTGAGCAATGAACAGCTCATTGACGCGGTTGAGCTTCTCCTTGTTCAGGGCGTATCCGGAATGGCTTTTGGCAACCACAGTTCTGTCATAATGCTCCAGCCGATACCAGAAATTTTCTTTCGGGTCGTCATATGGATAATCGGTGACAATTTTTTCTATCGGCCCTTCTTTTGTTTTGGAGCGGACGACCATGAAAAATTCGCCAGGATTGTCCTTGTGAAACAGATGAGCCGTGTACAGGTGCTCATACAGGTATTTGGATGTCCATAGATGTTTGCGGGCAAGTTCAACATTTCTATTCTCAAGTTCATATCCGGCGTTTAGAAAGTTCTCCACCTCTTTGACAAACGTGCGGTTTTTCTCTGATAAACGCGCATGGAGTGTCGCCTGTGTGGGGCCTGGTGATCCAGATTTTACCCACTCGGTAAGGGTGGTGATCTGGTTGGATGTCAACGGGAGAAGGCCGAAAGGCATACCAAGGGCCCTGCTTGTTTTCAGCTTATCCTTATGCGGCAGTGTTGGCTTGCTGAGCCATTTGAATATATTTTTCTCATTACGCCGGAAAAGATCATCGAACTCTTCGATATTCCCTGGGCAGCTTTTATTTTTTGGGGCATCCACCTGAATTATATTGTCAGGGGTGTTATTCGCCGCAGCCAACTGGACAAACCTTAGCAGCAGTGAATTATCCGCCCTTTCCCCAGGGGTGGCCCCCTCTGACTGATCCACCACAGGATTAAACCCTCTTTCCCGCCACTGGGCCACGCTGGTGGCGTCTGTGCCAAGTCGCTGTTTTGGAATGGCGAAAACGTTGGAGCCGAACACATCATAGCTATGCCCTCCACGGATCACACCTTCATGGGAAGTCAGCAGCAGGTTGCATGGCGCCTCGATACATGAGTGACACACAACACATCTGGAATCGAAGATCGGTTTTATCTGGCTGGTGTACACATCAAGGGGATTATCAGTCGGCCCGGCCTGGGCAAATGCGGCGGCGACACCCCCGAAACAAAAGATAATAGAAAATAATTTCACTAATCCATTCATGTCCCCTCCCTGGCGCATGCAAACGCGACAAGCTTATATAATAATATACTGGGCGTTAGCATACATCCTGGGAGTAAACATATCAACTACAATATCGCCTAATTATTCCACCACAGATTCTTCCTAAATTCCGTACAATGTGAGCTATTGGGGTTGTCTTTGTTGAAACAGGGGTACAATTTATCATGACGAAAAAAAGCCGGTCACCCTGGGCCACGGTTCCGGTGGCTATATTGACGACCTGGCCATGAGCGGGGCCGACCCACAGGTCAATTCCGGTATTGTCTTGAACAGTGGGTGTTGCTAGAATGGGCGTATTTCACATCCGCAATGAGCCGGATAGCCTGGAGGCTGGAGAGACCATTCTCCCGCCAAGGAGGGGAATTTGATCGTAACAACGTCCAGGATAACCACTCCATCAGCCATACATAGCCATGCTTTTTAATTCTCCCGTATATTTCGCGATGTTCCTTCCTGTTGTGGCGGCTATATATTTTTCCCTCGTTCGTTTTCGTTTTTCTCTGGCCGCCAGGGCATGGCTCGTTCTGGCCTCTCTGTTATTCTACGGCTACTGGAACGCTTCTTACACGCTGCTTATCCTGACTTCTATCCTTGTGAACTTTGGGATTGGAGGCGCCTTGGCGGCAGGACGCGGGGTCAAACACAAGCCCCACAGCCTGGGGTTGGGCGCCAGAAAGGCAGTTCTCTTTGCCGGTGTCAGCTTCAACCTTCTTTTGCTCGGCTACTACAAGTACTGCGACTTTTTCATTCACAACCTGAACTGGGTATCGGGAAGTCATATAAAAGAGTTGAGCCTGGTCCTGCCTCTCGCCATCAGCTTTTTCACTTTCCAGCAAGTGGCCTACCTGGTGGACTCCTACCAGAAAAAAACCGATGAACGGGATTTTCTCGGATATTGTTTATTCGTCTCGTTTTTCCCTCAGCTTATAGCAGGGCCCATTGTCCACCACAAGGAGATGATGCCGCAGTTTGGCAGGCTGAGAAACCTGGTCCCGGACTGGAACAACATCGCCCACGGCGTATTTATTTTCTCCGTAGGCCTGTTCAAGAAGGTCGTGATAGCGGATACATTCGCGATATGGGCCAACGCAGGTTTCCATCCCGGCGCCGCTCCCGGATTCGCGGACGCATGGGCCGCAAGCTTCAGCTATACGTTTCAGCTCTACTACGACTTTTCCGGCTACACGGATATGGCAATAGGCTCAGCATTGCTTTTCAACATAAGGTTGCCGATCAACTTTAACTCTCCATACAAGGCCGCCGATATTCAGGATTTTTGGCGAAGGTGGCACATGACCCTGTCGCGCTGGATGAAGGACTATCTCTACATTCCACTGGGTGGAAACCGCATGGGGGCGGCAAGGACGTACCTTAACCTGTTTCTTACCTTCCTGATCGTGGGATTATGGCATGGGGCCGGCTGGACCTTTGTGGCGTGGGGTTGCCTCCACGGCCTGGCCATGCTGGTTCACCGCGCCTGGAAGCAGGCGGGGATGGGCATGCCTCGCCTTCTCGGTTGGTTTATAACCTTTGCATTCGTGAACTTTTCCTGGGTCCTTTTCCGGGCCGAGAGTTTCCATGACGCGAGCCAGGTGTATGCCGGGATGCTTGGGTTCAACGGATTGCCTTCTCAATTCCCTCTCGCCCCATTGCTCAAGCTTTCGGAAATAGGACCATTAACTTCTCTGATAGCTGATTTGCAGAGCGGCAACGGGGCGGTCACCACACTGTCCTGGATTTATATTCTTTTGTTTTCGTCTATTGCATTTTTGCTCCCGAATTCCGTGCAAATGGCAAGATTCATTGAAAATGACAAACATCGATTTTTCTTCAAGCCAAGCCTGGGTTTCGCCTTTGCAACGGCTTTGCTGATATTTTCCTCTCTTCTTTCCTTTATAGGAGGAGCCAGCCCCTCGGAATTTCTATATTTTAATTTTTGACATCCAATGAAACCACACAAATCAAGGCACGCGCTACGTTACCTGATAGCCACGTTCCTGCTCATTCCCTGCCTTGGCGCCATATATTTGTCGGCATATATTTCCCAGATAGGGTCGTATGTGAAGGCTGAGTGGTGGCTGAAAAACGTTTATGATTACAAAGGTTATTTCGCGGACTCGATTCAGCAACCAAAGATAATCATCATCGCCGGGTCAAACGCGCTGTTCAGCGTCAATTCGGCTGTTATCGAGGACATCACCAACATAAAAACGGTCAACCTCGCCAGCCACGCCGCGCTGGATTTGAGCTTTCATTACAATATGGCGCTCAAATACGCAAAACGGGGGGACATCTTGGTCCTACCGCTGGAATTCGGATATTACACTACAGACAGGCGGCGTGAAGAATGGTTTATCAACAACATGCTTGCCTGGGGATGGGACGATTACCTGCAGAGGTTATCAATCGCGGATCTTGTATATTTTGTTTACCGTACTCCTAAAATACGGGTTCTTCAAGGTGTGATAAATCATGGCGAACCTATCCCCATCCCACCGAAGGATCGAGCGATCACAGAGGTATTAGAGAGCTTGGACAGAAATGATCCCAAGATGGAGATATACAGCCATGTGGTTTTAAACAGGCGTGGGGATATAAACTTTAGCGTAAAGCCCACCGATAATATGCTTAAAATGCATAAAAAGGGGATACCTTACTTTGGTAACCCCAGTTCAATAAGGAAGTGCACCGCTAAGCATAAGGATATGCTTGGTGGCTATGAGAAAGAAATATAAGCAATTAGGAATAAAAGAGCGGGAGAGAATCATGGT
>JAOUNV010000231.1 GCA_029880775.1 Nitrospinota bacterium
GATCCCGATTTCCCATTTAACGCCATGCGGTTCTGTCTGGAAAAGGCTGGCATCCAGGAGAAGGATCTGCACACCGTGGCCTTCTATGACAAGCCATGGATCAAGTTCGAGCGGCTGCTGGAGACATACCTTGCCTACGCGCCATGGGGGATAAAGTCCTTTTTCGCCGCCATGCCGGTGTGGATAAAAGAAAAGTTCTGGATCAAGAAGCTTCTGCGTCAGAAGATGCCTGAATTCAAGGGAAGGCTGGTTTTTCCGGAGCACCACGAATCCCACGCGGCGTCCGCTTTTTTCCCGTCGCCATACGAGGAAGCGGCGATATTGACAATCGACGGCGTGGGGGAATGGACCACCACCTCCTTCGGCGTGGGGAAGGGAAATAAAATAGACCTGCAATACGAGATCACATTCCCCCACTCGTTGGGGCTTTTATATTCCGCGTTTACCTATTACACCGGGTTTAAGGTTAATTCCGGCGAGTACAAGGTAATGGGCCTTGCGCCATATGGAGAGCCGAAATATGTCCAGCGGATATACGACCATATTCTGGACCTGAAGGAAGATGGCTCCTTCAAGATGGATATGAGTTATTTCAATTACTGCGCCGGGCTGACCATGACCAACAAAAAGTTCCATAAACTTTTTGGCGGCCCACCTCGCCAGCAGGAGAGCGAAGTCACCCAAAAGGAGATGGACCTGGCCCGTTCCGTCCAGGAAGTGACGGAGGAGGTGGTGTTGCGCATTGGCAGACATGTGGCCAAAACCACCGGGATGAAAAAGCTGGTGCTGGCTGGCGGCGTGGCCCTCAATTGTGTGGCCAATGGCAAGCTGGCCCGGGCGAAAATCTTCGACGAGATATGGGTGCAGCCTGCGGCGGGCGACGCGGGAGGCGCCCTGGGCGCGGCCATGGTGGCGTGGCATCACGCATTGGGCCAGCCGAGGAAAGCGCGAACCGGACAGGACACACAGAAAGGCTCATACCTGGGGCCGGAATTCTCCGGGGATCAGATCGCCGAGTATCTGGACTCGAAGGGATATCCGTACAAAAGATTCGACAGCGACAAGGAGATGGCCGAAGAGGTGGCCGGAATACTGGCCCAGGAAAAGATCGTCGGCTGGTTCCAGGGGGGGATGGAGTTTGGGCCCAGAGCCTTAGGCTCCCGCTCCATCATCGGCGACGCCCGCTCCCCAAAGATGCAATCGGTGATGAACCTGAAGATAAAGTTTCGGGAGTCGTTCCGCCCCTTCGCTCCGGCGGTGCTGCGGGAGAGGGTGGCCGATTATTTCGAGTTTGAGCAGGAGAGCCCATACATGCTGATGGTGGCTCCTGTGCGGGAGGATCGTCGCATCCCCATGACCGAGGAGCAAAAGGCGCTCTTCGGCATAGAAAAGCTCAATGTCCCCCGTTCAGATCTGCCAGCCATCACCCATGTAGATTATTCGGCCAGGCTGCAGACTGTGGATGGAGAGAACAATCCGGTGTTCTATGCCATGATAAAGAAGTTTGAAAAGCTGACCGGCAGCCCTGTGATTATCAACACATCGTTCAACGTGCGTGGCGAGCCGATCGTGCACAGCCCGGAGGAGGCATACACCTGCTTTATGCGCACAGACATGGACTACCTGGCCCTGGGGCCGATATTGGTGGACAAAACTAACCAGCCGAAGTTCGCCGAGGATAAGGACTGGAGAAAGGAATTCGTGTTGGACTGATGGCTATTGGAGAAAGTTTAAGAGAAGTCCGGATCACCTGGTTCGGGTTCACCGGCATATTCGCGCTATTCGGTTCCATCTCCCTGTACAAGGGAGGGGGGGCGTATCCATACCTATACTCGATATCGGCGATGTTCTTCCTTTTCGCCATCGCCGCGCCGATGGCCCTGCTGCCTTTATACCGGTTATGGGTGAAGTTCGCCATGAAGCTGGCCAAGTTCAACACCAAGCTTATTCTGGGGATGATTTTCTTTCTGATCATCACCCCGGTGGGCCTTTTGGTCAGGATAATGGGCAAGGACCTGCTGGACCAAAAGCTGGACAAGAACGCCACCACCTATTGGAAAAACAAAGAACATAACACAAGCCCGGCGCGGTACGGCAAATCCTACTAAGGCGCGCTTGCCACCGTCGGGGGCGCCTGTCGGGTGTCGGTGGGGCGCCGTGGGCCAATTGCCCCGCTAGGAATGTGACTGAGTTAAATGCATACCGCTAAAAACGCGCTGCGATACACCGCCGCCACAGGTTGTGTGGTGTATCTTGTGGTGACGCTATACTACATATTCGTGGGACCCTTCGACCTGCGCCCTCACGGCGTGGGGGTTTATGTGGCGGGTGTGGATAAACCCCTATTATGGCTCATCGCCCTCTTTGCCCTGTTCCTGGGCCTCTCCCCCGCCGGGATGTTCCGCCGATGGGCCCAGCGCGACCGGCTGGGCTTTCTCCCTGGGGCCGCGCGTTTGGCGATAGCTTTGTTGCTGGCAATTGTGGCAGTGGCTCATGCTTTGGCGTTCCTGACATACGGGATCATCGGAAAGGTCATCCTCTCAACGCCCATGGGCCAGGTTCCCATAGACAACGGATTAAAGCCTGGCGCATTCACCCTCCTGGGCCTGTTGGCGGCTTTCATTGTCCTCTCTGCTCCTGCCCGGATGCGGGTGATGGACAGGATGTGGGGTTGGCGGTTTCACTTGACGTTGGCGACGCTGACCATGGCCCTTGGTTTCGCCGTGGGGGAGATCGCCGTCAGGATAGCGGCGGGGTCTTTGCCTGGTGTGCGATATATGGTCTTCGTGGGGGAGGAGAACCGTGACGTGATCTTCCCCGACCTGGAGACATACCTGGCCTCCAAGCCTGATATAAAGCCGTTCATGCCGTTGCTCAACTATTACGACAACTCCCTGGGAATGCGGGACACCGAGTTTGAAGTCCCAAAACCTGATGGGCGATACAGGATCATGGCGCTGGGGGATTCCTTCACCTATGGGATGGTTCCATACCCGGACAGCGTGATGACCCAGGTGGAGGAGGAGCTGAAGCGATCTTGCGGCGGAAAGGACCTGGACGTGCTTAACTTCGGCATAACCGGCGGCGACCTGTGGGACTACAAGACCATGTACGGCCTGGCGGAGCGGAGGTATCAGCCGGATATGGTGGTTCTCCACTTCTACATGGGCAATGACGGGCCGAACATCTATTACAACTCTATCCAACTGCCGGAAAAACAGAAACACCCCCAGGCGCCGGTATCCTACCTGCTAAAGTACCTGGGGAACATGCTCACCGTGGTCAAAAGCGTGGAAACCGAACGGCTGCTGAATGAATGGTCAGAATTCGGCCAGCAAAAGAGGGTCGAAAAAGCGTGCGGAGGTTGCCCCGTCACTCCCGGGCAAGTGGTCACAGACGAGTCACCGGAACTGAAGAGCCCATATTTTGTGCCGACCAGATGGATATTCTACATCTCCATTATTGAGGTGGGGGTGATGTATGTACAGGACCCAGCCGAAGCGGAAAAACAGTGGGAGCCCGCATTTGAAATCCTCGACCAGATCGCCCGGCAGGTGGAAGCGTCAGGTCGCAAGTTCGCTCTGGTCATGTACCCCTCCTCTTTCCAGATATACCCTCAGCGCATCGATGAGTTCATGGAGGGTATCGGCGAGGTGGACAAGTTTATCGACGATCTGCACAGCCCGGAGGACGCGGAGAGGTTCAAGACCATCCGTCGGGAGTTTATCAAAACGAACCACCCGAACCTTATGCTCAGCCAGTTCTGCCAAAGCCGTGGGTTGGATTGCTTCGACACCACCGCACCTCTGTTGGCCGCAGCCGCAGCGTCGGAGAAGCCGCTATATCGGAAGCGTGAAACCCACTGGCTGATCCATGGCAACCATGTGGCCGCCCGCGCCGAAGCAAGATTTTTGAAAGAGCTGGTGTGTCCGTAGAGCTATAAATCAGCAGCGGTGGCAGTGGCTTTGGAGCCCCTCCTCTCGGCTTCCGCCATGGTTTCCCTATTCACCAGCTCCCCGAATGCCTCGGAAACTGCTCGGAATATGGGACCAGGCACGGGCTTGGCGATCTCCCGCCCATCAATCCGCCGAACCGGAACCAGACCGGCGCCTGTGCCTGTGAGGAATATCTCCTCCGCCGTGTAGAGGTCATATGGGGCCAGGCGGCGCTCAAAGGCTTTTATCCCAAGCGCATTGGCCACTTCCATCACGGCGCCTCTGGTGACACCTTCCAGCGCGCCATCCTCCGGCGGGGGGGTGAATAGCGCCCCGGCGCGGGCAATAAAAATGTTCTCGGCGGTCCC
>JAOUNV010000232.1 GCA_029880775.1 Nitrospinota bacterium
GTCAACATGTTCAACTGGATTATCAATGCGCTGATGGGGACCAGGATCACCGACTGCTCATCCGGATTCCGGGCGTTCCGGCTGGAGGCCATCGAGGGGCTGACGCTGGTGCAGGAGCAGTATCACACTGCGGAATTGATCATCGTGGCGGCCAAGGCGAAGCTGCGTATCTGTGAAGAGCCGATCCATATCTCCAGAAGGATAAGCGGGCAAAGCAAAAAGGGGAAGAACCTGATATACGGTTTCCGCTTTTTAAGGACGGTTGTAAAGGCCTGGATTAGATGAGCCCCTCCTTGAGATGAACACTGATTGAAATGAGATTTCCCTCCGCCAGAAAGTGGCTTGTAATCCTGCCGGTGACGGCGATTATTTTAGAAGCCATAGCCATAGCCACCTATTTTTTATGGGGCGGGTTCGACTACACCTTTCCATTGGTGGGGAGAGTTTATGTCAACGACTGGCTGAAACCCTTTCAGACGATCCTGGCGGCGCTGATCATACTCTCCGCCGCATACATCATCCCCCCCGGCGCATGGGCTCGGATCCGCGAGGCAGGAGCCGGGATGACCCAGGCTGTCACGGATCACCGGCATGGATTGATCATTGGCGCTATCGTGGCCCTGGCTCTTTTCCTGCGGACATGGTCCATGGGGCATGGGATATCGGAATATATCTTCTGGATCGACGCGCCCCAGTTCATCCAGGCGGCCCAGGAATATGTAATGGGCAACTACATGTACGAGACCGGGTACCCCCATTTCTCCTCCCACTTTGTGGAGTGGGCCTATCGCGCGGGCAATATCGCATCCGGGTTTCTCGGGCTCGACAGCATGGCGCCCGAATCGAACACCTTGAGCCTCATCGCCCGGGTCCTGAACCTGGTGTATGTACTGGGGATGATGGCGGTGATATACCGGATCGGGGTATTGACCGGCCTGCCAGCCGCCGGGACGCTGGGGATGTTTCTGCTGGCTATCTCCACCATCAATGTGCAGATGTCCCATTACTTTATAAACGACATGGCGATGGCCTTTTTCTCGTTGCTCTCCATCGCGGCGATGGCGCAGAACCTGAAAGAGGAACGTCTGCGCTGGTATCTGCTGGCGGGGGCGCTGGCGGGGATCTCTTTCGCGTGCAAGTACAACGGAGTGCTCAGCTTCGTTTTCATGGGGTTCATCTACTTGCGGATCCACAGGGACCGCAAAAGCTTTCTCCAGTCGCTGGGCATGCCGTTGAAAGCTGTCTTGGTGTTCCTGGCCGTATATGTGGTCATCTCCCCCACATTGTGGGCCACCCCGTGGGAGAAGTATGCGCTGACCGACAGAATCGCGGCGGGGATCGCAGAGCCGAAAGGGGTGCCATATATAGCGGTCACTGGCATAAAGACCATCGACGGGACCCTGATGTTCTTCTATAACTGGCGCTACCAGATGTGGGTGCTGGAGGGGCTTTTCCACCCATTGCCCCTGTGGCTGGCTATTCCATCTTTCGCCTATGCGGCGTATATGCGCCGATGGCGCCTTATGTTTGTGTGGGCCGGGGCCATGGTCGCTTTTATGATCGGCAAGATCGCCAAGCCGAACGCCGCAGGGTGGCACTTTCTGAATGTCTCTCCATTTCTGCTTTTCATGTCCGCCGTCGGCGTCGCGGACGCTTTGGAGAAAATCCCGGTGCGTCAGGCGCGTAATGCGGTCATGGCGTTGCTCCTCATTTTCCTGGTCCATGGCGCGGCGCAGGACGCCTCCTTCTGGGCGCTTCCCCCCAGCAAAAGCAATGTGGAAAATTGGAAGAAGGAAAATATAGGAGATGGGGAGCAAGTGGCCATGTTTACCGAGCTGATCCGGGAAACCGGCGATGCGCGTCGCCACATCCTGGCTGAGTTTCATTCCGGATCCTTTGGAGGAAGCCCCACCTATGGTGGCTACTCTGTCCTGCGCGACCTGTGGTGGTATGTCAGCCTGAAGGATGGGGAGCCAGGCTTTTTCCCCACCGCCCACATCGGCTCCAAAAAACAGACCGCCCAGGTGTTCGCCCAAAACATGGACCTTATCACCACAGATCGGGCCTTCGCCACCGGGCCAGACACCGGGCTTGCCTCGGCCAGGCGTTTTGTGCGGGTGGAGGGGGCGCCGGAGCAGATCCTGGCGCTGGCTTCCAACGCTCATGTGAAGCCGAACATTCTGACACTTAATTTCGGACGAGTGGAGAAAACACTATCGTTGGGGCGGGGGGGCTCCGCGCTCATCGCTGTGAAGAGAGACGAAAACCGCACCTTCCTTTTAAACGGGGAGTATGTGGATTTGATGGCGGAAAGTGAGCTGGACGCGGTGTGGCTGATCGGCGCCAACCACCAGGATATTGGCGACATTTATATGAGCATGGGGCAGGTCACCCTGGCGTTAAAAAGTTACGCCAAGTCCAGGACCCCATATTCGCTACTGCGTATCATGGCCCTGGCGGAAAGGATCGACACACGCTTAAACGCCTTCGCCGCGCTGGAAAAGGACCATCCTCGGTTTCTCAAGACCATCACCACCACTCCTGCAGAGCAGCTGGAGTGGAAAGAGATCGCAGGTTACTCCGAGACTGTGTTCGCCGCCGGGGGGGAGCGGGCTTTCACCCTCGATAAGTTCAATCGGGTGGGGATGCCCCTCGACAGCCATGTGATCACCCCAGGCGCCAGCATGCATGGGCCATACGTGGCCCTGACTGGGGGCGACTATGTCCTGAAACTGAAATGGATGACTCGGAGGGAGAAACCAACGTCATTCACCGTGGATGTGCGGACAGGCAGAGGAAGCGATGTCACAATCTCCCGCGTATTCCAGGGCGCCGAGGCGGAATCTGGCCAGGCGGCCATCCCATTCACGGCGCTAAAAGCGGTGGACTATCCATTGGAAATAAGGGTGGGGGATGTGACAGGGGGGCCGATAATCCTGGAGGAGGTGACTCTTTCCATCGACTACCTGGGCCTTGCGCGCAAAGTCATTTCCCAAGGGCTTGCGGGACTGAAATCGAAAAAGCTATAGGGCAGCCCGTACGCGGGCTACGAGCGCGCTGTCGCGACAAATGTCAGCCCCATCCACTTTTCGCCGGTAGCGCGGCTTCGCCGCTTCCGGCGGCGGACAGCGGCCCGGATTAAGGCTATAAACTCGCCGTGGCCGTAGCCATTAGAATATAAACTTCGCCCCGGCCAGCCGTTTGCCGATCTCTCCCATCACCCGTTTTTCCTCTTGCTCCCCCTTGGCGGAGAAGGTGACGGAGAACCGGACAAAGGCGCCCGCGTCGTCCCACGGCACGGTGGAGATCAGCTTCTCCTTGATCAGCCATTGGGAGAAGTCCTCGCCACTGGCGAAGGATGGGCCCCCCTCCACCCCCTTGGGCGCTTTTACGTAGAGGTAAAAAGTCCCCGCCGGAACCTTGGCCTGCATGCCGGCCGAGTTTAGCGCGTCCACCAGCAAGGTCAGGCGACGGCCATATTTGGCGCCGATCTTTTTCGGTATCCCCACGTCTTCCAGGGCGGTAATCCCCGCCTTCTGGATGGCGATGAACTGGCCGGAGTCTATGTTGTCCTTCACCGAGGCGAAGGCGTTGACCAGCAATTTGTTTCCCGCCACGAAGGCCAAACGCCACCCGGTCATGTTGTGGCTTTTTGACAGGGAATGTATTTCTATTCCCACATCCTTGGCGCCGTCCACAGAAAGAAAGCTCATCGGCGAACCTGAGTATGTGAGCGCCGCATAGGCCGCATCCTGGATCACCACCACTTTGTTGTCGTTGGCGAATCGAATCACCTTATCGTAAAACTCCGGTGTGGCCTGGGCGCCGGTGGGGTTGTTCGGGTAATTGATATACAGCATTTTCAGCTTGGCGCGCTTCTCCTCCGGGATAGCGTCCAGGTCCGGCAAAAAGCCTTTTTCCTGGGTCAGCGGCAGATTCAATACTTCCCCCCCGATGTAGCGGGTGTGGGTGGCGCAGACAGGGTAGCCGGGGACGGTCTGGGCCAGGATATCCCCCGGATTGATGAACGCCAGGGGAAGCATGGCCAGGGCAGGCTTGGCGCCGATAGCGTGGTTGACCTCCGTCACCGAGTCGATCCCCTTCACGCCAAAGACGCGGTCCAGGTATCGGACGGCCGTTTCCTTGAACTCGGCGACGCCATTGTCGGCGTACCCGCGGTTCTCCGGTTTTGCGGCTTCGGCGGCCAGGCTTGCGACCACATCGGGGAACGCCATTTCGTCCGGCTCTCCCACGCCCATGTCTATCAGCTCCACATCGGGATTGGCGTCCATAG
>JAOUNV010000233.1 GCA_029880775.1 Nitrospinota bacterium
AAGTTCCGTCCAGCCTTAAACCTGGAGATTGGACTGACGAGCAGCTCGGCTCTCGGTCGGTGAACAAGGGACACCTTACTTTTACATATCAGTACCTCGATTGGATGGACCTGCCATGGCCACCCAATGATACGATTCTGGTGGCGTTTTTCACACAAAGCGAAAATTATCAGAACCTGGACTCCTGGCAGATCGTATTGATCAGGTACGCGCTGGACGGAAACGTGATGACCAGGCTTGCCTCCCAGCGTGATGACGGCATATGCGAAGGACAAGTGACCAGGGACTGCAAAAAGGTGGATGATAAATACGATACTCCGCTTTATCAGGTAGGCAGCACTTACAAGTTTGACTGCACATGGGACACCACCATCCCCAGCTTGTGGGGCGAGCAAGGCCCGGGAATTGTAGATGGACGAATTGAGTGTAATATCTATGACGGAGAAACGCTGGTCAACACCTCATGGGTGCCCACCAGCGGACGTTACGCCCTCTTCGACACCTTCCTGGTGGGTGGAAGAATTAGCCAGGTTGTTGGGAAACCTGACGCTATTCTTTACTCGACCTTGACCAACGTGAGGCTAACTGTTTTCAACGACTGACCCGATTTATCCCCGGGTCGGCTTTCGCGGTCGACCCGGGTTTCTTTTTATTCCGACCAGCGCATCTCACGATCGCCTTTGCAGACCGCAAGGAAGGGGGTATACTAGGTGGTTTCCAACTAAGCAAAGACAAAAACACCTTAAATATCACTAATGAAAAAATCCGTTTGCCTTTTCGTAGTCAACGGCCTGGGTATGGGCAACAGCACCCGCTGCTATGCGCTTATGCAAAAGCTGGCCCCGGAGATGGAGATACACGCGTTCACCTCTGGCAATGGAACCAGGTTCCTGCAGGATAAGAAAGAGGTCTGTTCCATCACAGAGTCGGAGGCTTATTTTTACGCCTCCAAGGAAGGTGGCATCAGCGCCTCCGGCACCCTCGCCTCCATGGCAAAGCTTTATGGAATATATAAACGCAAAACGCAAAAGCTGGAGGATCTGGTAAACACCTTGCGCCCAGACATCATGATCCTCGACTCCGAATACAGCCTGGGGCCGGCCCGCAAAAGGGGAATACCAGTGGTGGCCCTGAACAATTCAGACGTGGTGGTGTCTGAGTATATGCGCCGCAGCGATCTGCCCTCATCCATCCGGGGCCAGTTCTGGCTGGTGGAATACTGGGACTACACCTTCCACAAACTGCGGCTGGACATGGTGATAAGCCCATCCCTGAGGCCGGACCCACCCAGACACAGAAATTTTAAACGAGTAGGCGTTATGCTGCGGGAGGCTTTCGAGGATCTGACCAACGTGGCCGACAAGGGGCCTTTCCCCTCCCCCAGAAGCATGAAGCGCATAGTATTTATGCTCTCCGGCTCCGTGTTCGCGTCCCAGATCGACGGCAGCTTTTCTCAGCTTCCTTACCAGGTGGAAGTTATTGGGCGCGAAGGCCAGAGCGAAGGAAATGTCACCTATCATGGCAAAACCTTGAACAGCATGGAAATCCTGAAAAGAGCTGACATATTGGTGATAAACGGCGGCTTTCTGGCCGTATCAGAGGCGGCGGCTTTGCGCAAGCCTACCTTTGTCATCCCCGTGCCTAATCACGCAGAGCAGGTGGTCAACGCCTTGGCTCTGCAAGACTTGGGGATGGGTTATGTCACCGACGAGGCTTCGGTGATATCACGCATAATGAGCCTCTACGAAATGGACCGATGGGAAGGCCTGTCCGGCGATACCCCTACTGTGAACTTCAATGGCTCAACCGAAGCGGCCGAAGCGGTGATGGATCTGGTCACCCGGCATAGCGCAAAATAATATATGGCGCCATGATAATTTGCGCCGATGACTTTGGCATGGCGCCTGACATAAACGAAGCCATTATCGAATTGGCCGCCAATGGAAAAGTTACTGCGGTATCTGTGATGGCCGCTTTACCAGAGGCGGATCGGGCATCGGTGGCGCCCCTTTCTGGCCTGGGGGATAAAATCGACATGGGGCTGCACCTGGTGTTCAACGACGCTGTCTCCTTATCCGGGTCCAAACCTTTCCCCGAGTTCAGAAGTCTTTTGACCAAGTGCTGGCTGGGATTGCTCCCCCCCCGATTTGCCGAAGAGGAGATCGCCGCCCAGTATCAGGCATTTCTCCAAAAGGCAGGTCGGCCTCCAGACTTCATAGACGGCCATATGCACGTCCAGCAGTTCCCCATTATCCGCCGTGCGCTGATCGCGTTCGTGCAAAGCCTGCCTGGAGAGAAGCCCTACGTCCGCAACTCATACATGCCGTTGGGCGATATCATGCGGCAAGGCGTTTCCCCCATCAAAACATGGCTGCTCTCCCTCCCCGGAGGAAGCATGAAGAAGATTCTCATACGGGCCAGAATCCCCACCAATGACGGCTTCACCGGCATATACGATTTCGCGCTTCACCATCGCTACCCCCAGTTCCTGGCCCAATTCATAAAAGATCCACCGTCACCTTCCACCCTGCTGATGGTCCATCCCGGCAAGGAGGAGCCATGGCGCAGGGCGGAATATGAAGCCTTGTCGAACGTAGACGGCGTCAGCGCCATCGGCGCCAGGTTCATAAGCAAACCTCCAGCGGAGAAACACTTATGAAAGCTCTGACTTTACGCCTGCCCGGGCTTTTGTTGGGCGCCGGGATGATGGCGCTCTTCGTGGCCATCCCATACGCCTCATTCACTTCCGACGTGGCCAATTACGCCTTGATGGGTTGGGATATTATCAACCGTGGATATCTCCCCACCCTGGCGTATGGTCAAAGCTATCTTTTCTCCCTCACTCCATACTCTTTCGCCCTGACGCGGTTGATCCTCCCGGAGTGGATAAGCGATATAGTGGCGCTGAAAATCGCCGGTGCGCTTTTCTCCATCCCCGGGATGCTGCTGGTTTTTGAAAGCCTGCTCATGGCCCAGCGTCAGACAGGAAAGCCTCAGCTTGCTCCCCTTGCCCTTTTCGCCATTATCATGGCCTCGTCCGACGCGTATCTTTTCGACCTGTCGTTAAACTCGTCAAACGAAATGTCGATCCTGCTCACCGGCGCGCTTATGTATGTGGCGGGCCGTATCGACCTGGAGATGGATACTGGCGCAAAACCCTCTTGGCGACTATGGGCCATGCTGGGAGTGGTGGTCATCATGATGCAGTACATCCGGCCCATGCTGCTCACTTTCGCGCTACCGGCCATCTTTTTCCTTTTGCTGAAAATCAGAGGGAGTGATGGGATCAAAGCCGCAGCCAAGCCTCTGGCGCCATTCGCTGTCGGAATTGCTATAGGGTACCTCCCCATGCTGGCCCACATCCTCTTCCGCGCCGAGAACTGGCCTTACACCTGGTTTCTCCCTCTGGAGATCGGTGGAGGGTTCGGGATAGAAAACGCTGTCGGCGTTCTAAGCTACGTGATACTCCCCCGGCTGATGACCATGCTTTGGGACGAGGCTCCCATACGATTCGTCATCACCGCCCTGTGGCTGGCCGCCGTAATGGCGATTGTTATCCTTGCCGTGGCTCGTCGGGGGGAGCGCGGAGCTTTCACCGTCACCGACAAAACGTGGGTCATCGGCCAGGCTTCCTCCATACTCATCATGGCCATGATCCCGGCTCTCTCCGGGGACACCGGCGCCCGGCGCTATTGCCTCCATCTATTGCCAGCCGTCGCCTGGATATTCGTCCGGTTCGCCTTCCCATTGGGCAAAGCCTCCATGGTGGCCGTCGCGCTTGCTTTGGCCATGGTTGTCTCCTCCACGGCAGGGTGGAGAGACAAGATCGCCTGGGAATGGAGCCGAAATGTTCAGTTGGCGCAGACGAAGGAATCCGCCATACCAGAGCTTGCCGCCCTGGACGCGGTGATCCTTACCGAGTATTGGGACGCCTATCTGCTAAGCTTCATATCCCGTGAAAAGTTTACTGTGGAGGCGTTCCCCTGGCAGATCATTCGCAGGTATGGCTATTTCACGAGGGAGGATATGCGGCGGCGGACTGTGTGGCTGGTGTGCGATGGGTACGCCCACGACACGCAGAACTGGCTCATCGCAGAGGTGGGAGCGGAGGCCGTGAACGGCATGAAGCGCAGAGATCTGGAAAACACAATAGTAGGCCGCCGGTGCGAAGCGTGGGAGCTACAGGATCCTTACCTGCCTGAGAAGGTAATGGAGAAGCATCAGCCCAGGTTCTTCTCTACCGCTTATCCCCCAGGCCAAGCCTTTCAGGACTAGGAGCTTTGCTTCGCCTT
>JAOUNV010000234.1 GCA_029880775.1 Nitrospinota bacterium
AAATCCGATCCCCCGACCCTTCGTTGCGCCAGCGTCTTTTTTCCTCCGTCAAAGGCCACATCCAACGTGGCCATCTCCGCCTCCATCAAGGCGCCGACCTTCAGGCGGAAAACGGCTGTGTATTCCCCCGCATACAATGGGGCATAGGGGCCGGAGGCCAGATAACCAGAAGGGTGGACACCAGGCGTGGCGCGTCGGGAGGCTCCATGAATAGCGGACTCATCCGGCAATAGCTCCCCCACTCCATCACCCATCACCCTGGCGGGGAATCGGCCGCCGTAATCGATAAAAGCTTGGTAGTCTCCCTCTTTTTTTGCGCCTCGTTTGAATACGTACACGCCATCGTCATGGTGTATAACCGCGTACCCAGGCTCCGCCAGCAGGAGACGGAGCACCCATATTCGCACCTCATCAATTGGCAAAGGCTCGTCTACGGGAGTGTTTACATCAAGCACCAGATAGTCAACATCCTTTGCGCCAAACGGATACTTGTTAAACCTTCTAAACAGAAATCCGTTCGGATTGTGGAGCGCCAGGGTGTATGGCCCCTGACCAAACACTGCGGAAGCGTGCCGTGGAAGAGTGGACAAAACTTCCTGCGCGCGGGCGGCGTGGGCCACAAGCTTCGGCTCGAAATATTTTTGATGCTCACCAGACACCGGCGGCAAAGCCCCCTTCGCAGTGGAATAATAGGCTCCCGCAGCCACGGCATAGAGGCATATCACAAAGACAACCCGGCTGGAAATATCGTTCCGGGATTGTGTTCTAAATGGCATTAGGACCAGAGCCAGCGACAGCGAGATAACGAAAATCATCATAGGTTTTATCGGGTCACTCATATATACGCGCATCCCCACATAGGTGACATCAAATGGGCCAGAGAGAGCGTACATCAATACCCCAGCCCCCTGAATCGCCGCCACCAACCCGAACAGCGCCGTCAACACGCCGTATACCTTCCCTCGCTCCTCCGGGCGGACACCCCCGACACCTGATGAGTCGAGCCAGCGCCGCAGATTGTCCAACCCCAACACGAACCCCAACGTCCAGAAAGGAACCACAAGAAACGGGTAGTGAAATATCAGACTCCAGCGCGCCTCGTGGTTATTGAGTAGCAAAGATAGCGTGGGAAAGGCCATCAGCAACATCCCAGACAATGTGGCGAAGGGGAGGTAGGCGTATTGCGTGGCCAGCTCCGCCCATGCCGCGATCCTCTGTGGGTGGAATATCATGGAGAGCATAGTGGCGGGATCGTGAAAGAAGTTTTTCACCACTTCCCACGGCGAGGCCCCCAGCCAAGCGTAGCTGGTGAAATACATGTAATCCCCAGCCTGCCCCGCCTCCAACGGATTTGCCCGAAAGTATGGGAACGCCAGCTTCATAAGCGCCAGGAAGTAGATCGTGGCGGCCACACAAGTCACCGCTCCGTGGATCCATTTTCTTTCAAACAGCGCTATGTACACACCAATGGAAAAGAGGATCAGCGCCGAGTCCTCCCGGCAACTGAGCAGCAGAGCGCCGAACAGGGCGAACCATCTCCATCGCCCCTGGGTGGCGCAATAAAACGCCGACAGCGCGAAGAGCCCCACGTGGGCCGCCTCGTGGTAGTCGAACAGCACAGCCATGTGGAGCCTGGAGTTCAACAGATACGCCAGCGCCGCCAGCAAGGCTACGTCCCCCCCCAGCCGGTCTTTGGCGATCAAGTATAGAGGAACCGCCACCAGAGCCGCCGAAAGGGCTTGCCAGAAATATATGAACCAGAAGGAATCGCTGAATAAATAAAACGCTGTAAGAATCAGAATGACGGGGGAGAAATGATCCCCCCACATGTTCTGCGTCCGCGCTCCGGTGGAAAGCATAAATTCGCCATGGGCGGTGTTGTAAGCGGCGGAGTCTATATGCCCCAAGTCTCCCATGGAGCTTAGCATCACGCTCCATCTGGCATGGGAAAGATAGGTGAACCACGCGGTGAATGCGATTATGGCGACAAGGAGGATCGCTTCTCTCCAGCGACTCTGCGGCGTTTCACGCTGTGGCGTTTGCAAGGCAGGCTGGATGTCATCCTCGGCTTCGCCCAATGGCTCCACCACTTGGTCTTCTGTCATCTTCCCTCACGATTGTCTGGCGCGATAGCCTGCAGGCCAGGAGCCTTGACGCCCCTCAAGAGACTCTGATTCCCGACGGAGTCTCCTTCTCCGGCGCCACCAGCGTCAGAGTCTCCCCATCGTTCACCGCCAGCAGCATTCCTTGCGACTCTATCCCCTTGAGCTTTCGCGGCGCCAGGTTTTCCACCACCACCACGATTTTGCCGGGCATTTCCTCCGCGGTGTAGCTTTTGGCGATGCCGGCCACGATCACCCTGCTCTCCCCGCCAATCTCCACGGTAAGTTTCAAAAGCTTGTCCGCCTTCTTCACCTTTTCCGCTTCCAGCACTTTACCCGTCACCAGGCGCACCTTGGCGAAGTCGTCATACTCGATCGTATCGCCGGGCGCCTTGGCGCCGGACTCAGCCTTGGCTGTCTTTTCCACAGCCTCAAGACTTGCCGAAATAATCTTCTCCGCCGCTTTCATATCCACCCGCTCCGCCAACCGCTCGAAAGCGCCGATGGTGTGGTCCGTCAGCGTTTTCTTATGGTCGTCCCAGGTCATCGGGTCGATGGCCAGCATATTCTCCGTCTTGGCGGCGAATCGCGGGATCACCGGCTTTAAATAGAGAGCTATCAGCCGGAAGGCGTTCACCCCGGCGGAGAGAACCTCGCGTTGCCTCTCCGGCTCATTCTTCAACTCCCATGGCTTGGCCTGGTCTATGAACACGTTGGCCGCGTCTGCGATTCCCATCACCAGTTTCAAGGCGCGTCCGAATTCAAGCGCGTCGTAACACTCGGCGATCTTATCCCCCTGGGCGATGGCCTCCTCCACTAGTTTTTGCCCCTCGCCAGACATAGCGCCAAGCCGGTTTTCCAGCGCCTTGTTCTTGTTCAGTATGCTCACAGTCCGGGAGCCGAGGTTGGCCACCTTGTTCACCAGTTCGGCGTTCACGCGGAAGACGAAGTCCTGGAAGCTAAGGTCCAGGTCGTCCTCGCTATCCTTCAGCTTGCTGGCGTAGTAATAGCGCAGCGTCTCCGGGTCCATATGGTCCAGGAAGGTGCGGGCGTTAACAAAGGTTCCCTTACTCTTGGACATCTTCTCCCCGTTGACAGTCAAGAAGCCGTGGACGTGGACCTTGTCCGGGATGGAGAATCCGGCGCCGGTGAGCATGGGAATCCAGAAGAGAGTGTGGAAATATTTGATGTCCTTGCCGATGAAGTGGCGAATCTCCGCCTTCTGGCCGCGCCACAGGTCGTCCAGGTTTTCCCCATGTTTATCCGCCCAGTTTTTGGCGGATGAAATGTAGCCGATGGGGGCGTCGAGCCAGACGTAGAAATACTTGTCATCCTCGCCGGGGATCTTGAACCCGAAGTATGGCCCATCGCGGGAGATATCCCATTCCTTCAGCCCCTCTTTTAGCCAGGTGGCCAAAAAGTTTTTCACCTCCTGCTGCAGGGCGTCGCCCTCCATGAATTTTTCCAGGGCGGGCAGGTAGTCCGCCACGCGGAAGAAGTAGTGACGCGTTTTTTTGCGAACAGGCGGGGCGCCGCACATGGAGCAGCGGGGCGAGATCAGCTCCGTGGGGTCGTAATGGGCGCCGCACGCGTCGCACGCGTCGCCATACTGCTCCTCCGCCTTGCAACGGGGACAGGCGCCGCGGACGAACCTGTCGGGCAGAAACATCTTATCGGTATCGCACCAGGACTGCTCCACCTCTCGCTGGGTGATGGCGCCGGCGTCTTTCAGTTTCAAAAACACCTCCTCGGCCAGTTGTTTGTTCTCCGGGGAGTTGGTGGAGTGGTAGTTGTCGAACTCGATCAGGAAATCGGCGAAGTCGCGGATATGCTCCTGGTGGAAGCGCTCGATCACCGCCTCCGGGGTGGTGTTCTCATTGCGGGCGCGGATCATGATGGGGGCGCCATGGGTGTCGTCGGCGCAGAAGTATAGGCATCTGACGCCGCGCATTTTCCGAAAGCGGACGTATATATCCACCTGTATGTATTCGAGCAGATGGCCGATATGGATCGAGCCGTTTGCGTATGGCAAGGCCGCCGTGACGACCTGGGTTTTTTCCGGCATGTTTCTTCGCAGTTCCTTATTAGGTTGTGTGAGGGAAAGGGTATTATCAAACCGGGGGGAAATCAAGGCAAGCTGAAAGTTGGGGGGGGGTGAGGTGGAAATTT
>JAOUNV010000236.1 GCA_029880775.1 Nitrospinota bacterium
ATCCGCCACGCCATCCCTTTCGGACACTCCTTCCGGGCTCCTGCCCCATACACACATAAGGGCCACATGGGTGGCGGAGCCAAATGTGGACATCCTGATTTTACGCGCCAGGTTATGGCCAGTCATCCTGGGCATGTCGTTGTCAAAAACAGCCATGGGGAAGGGGCGCCCTTCCGAATCCGCGGCCATCATGACCCGAAGAGCATCGGGGCCGTCGGCGCATACTGTGACCTCCATTCCGATGGACTTGGCGATCCTGGCAAGAGAATTACGGGAAGATTCATTATCATCAACAATCAATATTCTTTTCCCGATCAGTCGCGGGTCTGGGCCCGGCTGGGCGACGTCTTCGTCGGGCGCCTGGAAGCTGAGGGTGAAAAAGAATGTGGAGCCGACGCCAGGCCTGCTTTCCAGCCATATCCGTCCTCCCATCTTGTCCACCAGCTGGCGGCTGATGGTCACGCCCAGCCCGGCCCCTCCGTATTTGCGGGTAATGGAGGTGTCCCCCTGAGTGAAGCGGGAGAAAATCTTCTCCTTCTGTTCGTCGGAGACACCTATGCCGGTGTCGCGCACACTGAAAAGCAGGGTGACCTGGCCCTCGGTGGCCTCCTCCAGTTCCACGCAAACCGCCACCTCCCCTATGGCCGTGAATTTTACGGCGTTTCCTATAAGGTTGGTCACCACCTGATTGATCCTCCCTGGGTCGCCTATTACCGTGGCTGGCAGGTCGTCGGCGATGTCCATTACCAGTTCCAGTCCCTTGTCGTGGGCCGCCAGGGCGTATTGAGACACAGCCTTCTCCACAAGTTCACGAGGGCTGAATTTAGACGATATCAGAATCATTTTGCCCGCCTCTATACGGGCCAGGTCCAGGATATCGTTCACCAGATTCAACAAGACCGAGCCGGAGAACTTGATCATCTCCAGCTTCTTTCGCTGATCGTTGCTGACACCACCATTGAGCAGCACCTCCGTGAGCCCGATGACACCGTTTAGGGGAGTACGCAATTCATGGCTCATGTTGGCCATAAAGTCGCTTTTGGCCGTGCTGGCCTGGGCCGCCTCCAGGGCCATCCTCTCTGCCAGATCCTTGGCTTTTTCTGTTTCCTGCCGCAGCTGCTCGGAGACCAGCAGAGTGCTTTTCAGGTCCTGGGCGGCTATCTCCGCCACATGGCGGGCTTCCTTGATCTCGTCGGCCATTTTCTCCGCCCTTTGCCTGGCTTCCTGAGCGTCCTCCATCATGTTCAGGGCGATTTTCCTGCTGCTGGAAAGCTCGCCGGTGCGCTCATCCACTCTTTTTTCCAGCAGTTCCCTTTGCTCCATAAGCGTATCTTCCAGGGAGCGCAGGGTGGCGGCAATTCCGGAGGCGAGCCTGTCCAACCGGCCCGGCTGGCCCTTCCCCAGTGGCTTGAAGGTTATGTCGGCGTTGCGCTCCAGAGCCTGGGTCAGGACCAGGTTCGCCCCGGTGACCAAGGACTCATGGTCCCCTGGTTCCAGATCCATATGCTGGGGTTGGCTATCAGGATTGAACACGCTGTATGACAGGCCGATTATTGCCTTGGGCAAATCGCTTTTCATTTCCATGGGGGGGGTGTCCGCCTGGGGAAATTCCGCGGAAGCAAGATGGCCGGTAATAAAGACCTGTTCTATCAGTTTCTGGTGGTCGATGTTCTCGCGCAATCGGCCCCATCGCTGCATCTGCGCCAATTGCCACACGCCTCCCAGGCCGGTCGGGTCTGAAACAAACCGGGGTTCCCCTTCGCCGAGCCTAGGGATCAGCGCTTTTTCGATGGCGCCCCCGTCGATCCAGGGGGTATGGCCAGGCTCTGCGAGGGCATTGGCCAGAAGACTGATCTCCGTTATATCCAGGGTTTCCATGGCGACCGCTCCCTCGACGAAACCTTCCAACAGGGCGCCCGCCGATTTTGGGGCGCCAGAGTAAAACTCGCCTTGGAGGGCCAGGCCGCAGCATGGATGTCCTCGCCAAATCTGGCTGGAACGTACCATGATATATGCGTCATTGGTGTCCAACGCGGCGCCCAGAAAAGGCTCGGATGCGAAAACGCCGTCCACTTTACCCTTGCGCAGGTAGTATGAAGTCAGCGCCGGGTCGATCTCGCGGATTATTACATCATTGAGCGGGTCGATCCCGTTTTCGGCCAGGCTATGAAACAGCAGATGGCAATTGATGGTGTCGAAGCCGGGGACGCCGAAGGTCATCCCCCTTAGGCCAGAGAAATCTTCGAGCCCCATGTGACGGATGGATAACGCCAGCCCCTGGTTGTCCGCGCGGTATAGTGGCAATACCTTTACATCTACAGCCCCGCTTCCGGCGCCCGCCGCCATGGCCAGTATTTCCGGCATGGGCATAATGACCGCTTTCACTTTGCCCATGGTTAGCAGCTCCCGGATATATGGTGGAGCCTTGGCGGCCTCGATTTTCGCGTTCAAACCCCGGCGGGCGAAAAAACCCTTTTCTCCGGCCAGGACCATGGGCGCCGAGCAGGTTGAGTGGCAATACGCCACTTCCACCATGGTTGTTTCCAGGCCCGCCTTCAAGGCGGCGTCCCTATCCACCACCACCAGGCGGAAAGAAGCCTGCCGGGAGACGGCGGCGCTCTCTTGCTCTGGTATGGGCTCGGTTTCTTCCTCCAGAGTGGTATTGAATCTGGGCTCTTCCCCCTTAAGGGTCATCAACGCGTTTATGTCCGCCTTAAGCTCCATGATCCTCTTTTCCCGGCCCGACATGAGACGGTTGAAGCGTTTTAGCTCCACCATGCTTTCGTTTAGCTTTTTCTCATATTTTTTTCGTTCTGTGATGTCCAGGGCGTATCCGTCCATGTGAATCACTTTTCTATTTGCGTCCAGCACGAATACGGCTGTTATATCCAGCCAGAAAGTCTGCCCCTCCCCACCGATCAAGCGGTATTCCCCTTCGAACGAAGTATCATCCCCGGCCAGGCACTTGGACGCGTCGTAGGAAAATCGGCCCCTGTCGTCCTGAGCGATCATGTCCAAAAGCGTCCTTCCCCTGGAAATGACTTCGAGAGGCTGGTAGCCGAATTGGACCACGTTTGGGGAGATATACTCCACGGGCCATCCCTGGGTGGCAGCCAGCTTGAACGCCACCGCCGGGCCGTGGATAAAAAGCTCCCTCTCCCGGTTTAGAGCCACTTCAGTCTTCAGTCTTTCTCCCAGTTCGCTGCGGAGCATCTCGTTTTTCTCCCGCAGTTCCTGGGTGCGCGACAAAACTTGATTTTCCAGGCTGTGGGAATGTTCCTCCAGTTTCTGCTCTTTCTCCTGGATCTGTCCCAGCATTTCATTGAATCCGGCCATAAGGGCGCCCATCTCGTCTTTCCCCGGGTTTTCCATCCTCAGGGTGAAGTCACGGGTATGGGAAACCCTCTGCATGGCGCCAGCCAACGATGAAATGGGATCGGTGATTATGCGCTGGGCCCTGGACCAGAAAAGATACGCTGCGGCAGCGGCCACCAACGCCGCCGCCATGGACATAAGAAGGGTCATCTGTACAAGGTAGTAAAACTCCTTTAGATCATCCTCGATATATACGGTCCCTACCCTCTCCCCATCCATCATTATGGGGCTGTAAAGGCTCAGGTTCTCCCACTCGAAATACGTTCCGGCGGGCCTGATACGCAATGTGGAAGCGGATTCACCTGGGTGTATATAATGGGCCCTCACCTCTCCATCGGCGGAATATATGGCGGCTTGTATTATGGAAGAGTCTGTGGTTACCGCCGAGAGGTTTCTTGTCAGATGCTCTTCATCACCAAAGAGAAGGGCGGCGCGGCTGTTGGCGCCGATGACCTTGGTCTTCATCCACAGTTCGGCTTCATGGGTGTTCCATTTGAACATTATGCTGTTTATCATTGTGAGCAGAGTGGCCAGGGCAAGGGCCAATATTGTGGCGCCCATGGAGAGAATGGTGAGCTTTATGCGAATCGGGGCGTTCTGGAATGAGAACCAACCGCCGCTCATGCCTCGATCTCCTCCCGGCCATACCGAATTGTCGACAAAGTTGGCGGCCCAAGGGGGGAGATTATGGCATGGAGTGTTGCAAAGAGGTTTTTCCGTCCCATGGAATATAGAGTCTCCGCCCGAGGTTTAATCCCAACTAAGAATCTACCAATGATTCTAACGCAAGTTCTGGGTTTTCAGGCAATTTTTAGCGCGGGACATAAAGTAGACTCCCTGAGAGGAAACGTAGCTATACCAAAAGGGGGCATTGGGTAAGTTTTGGATATG
>JAOUNV010000238.1 GCA_029880775.1 Nitrospinota bacterium
ACTTCAATATTAGTCCTCTCCGTGTCTCCGCCCACGTTGTATGTCTGGCCGGGCCGTCCCTTTTCCAGAACGGTTTCCAGAGCCTCGCAATGGTCTTGCACATACAGCCAGTCGCGGATGTTTTTGCCATCGCCATACACGGGGACCGGCTCGCCGGAAAGCCCCTTTAATATCACCAGAGGGATCAGCTTTTCCGGAAACTGGTGGGGGCCGTAGTTATTGGAGCAGTTGGTGATAATGCCTGGCATTCCGTATGTGTTCACGTATGCGCGCACCAGATGGTCCGACGCCGCCTTGGAGGCCGAGTAAGGGGAGTTGGGCGCGTAGGGGGTGGTCTCTGTGAACTTACCCGTGGGCCCCAGGCTGCCGAAGATTTCGTCGGTGGAGACATGCAGGAACCTGAAGGATTCTCGCCTGGCGCCGGAAAGTCCATCCAGGTATGCCCGGGCCGCCTCCAGCAGCTCAAAGGCGCCCACGATATTGGTTTGGATAAAATCAACAGGCGCCTCTATGGACCGGTCCACATGGGATTCGGCGGCAAAATTTACTATAGCGCTCACATCATGCTTTTTGAGTAGCGACGCCACAAGTTCTCCATCGCGGATATCCCCATGGACGAATATATGGGCCGGGTTGTCCATCACCGGCGCCAGCGTGGCTTTGTTCCCGGCGTAAGTGAGCAAATCCAGGTTCACCACTTTGGCTTTACCGCCTGTCACCTGGTCGATGACGAAGTTGCCTCCAATAAAGCCCGCGCCTCCTGTGACTAACAATGTTTTCTCAGACATACTCTATAGCGTTCCAATATTTGGGATTAATCAACGGCCAGCATCACCAAGACGACAAGATAACCGGATAAGGATAAAAACACAAGAAAGGGGCAACGAAAACGCAGGCGGTCCGCCTTAAACGCGCCCCTTCTTCGCGCTTCTGAAGCGATTTGTCCTAATAATGCGCGACGGCGACCTCCAAAGGCCGCCATCGCATATCGAATGCCAAATTAGCTATACACAGCTCCCGCTGACGCAGGAGTTGGTCGGCGCCACGCAAGTGGTTCCGCACGCTCCACAGTTTTGGGCGTCGGTCTGTACGTCCACGCACACCCCATTGCATAAAGTTCTTCCTGCGGCACAGCTGTTTCCGCAGATTCCGGCCCAGCACGACTCCCCGGTGGGGCAGGCGTTACCACAGGATCCGCAGTTATAGTCGTTGGTTTGCAAGTCGACGCACCTATCCTGACACAGAGACTGGGAGGACGGGCATTTGATAGTGGATTGCGGCGTGGCGCTGACCTCGGTTTGCGGCGCGGCGCCCTCTGTCCCCTTTTCCGTGACTCCTGTCACTATATAGTAATAGGTTATCCCGTTGGACAAGCCGGTGTGCATAAATGCCGTGCTTTTCAGGGTCGTCACTTTCGTGCCAGCGCGCAAGTTTTCCCGCGCCACGGAAACACCAGCTTCCGTATCCCAATACAGGTTATAAGAGGCTGCGTTTTTGGCCTGGTTCCATGTGATTAGCACCTGCCCATCCATAGCCAAGGCCACCAGGCCTTGCACCGGGTCTGGCGGCGCCTCCTGCTGGTTGCCACAGGCCTGGAACTTGACGGTGGCGGTGAACAGCAAGAAAAGAGTGGCTGCGAACATTAGCAGTTTGGATTTGGTCCTGGTCATGTATCCTCCGCAAGGCCGAACCCATGTGGATGGAGACCATCACCGGGTCGACCAGTTAGGCATTTAGGAAGCAATTATCATTAGCGCTGTTAGATACTTTAATGCAGTGGACCTTTCGTGTAAAGCGCGTAAAGAAGGGGATAGGAAATATTTTACAAAGACCGCATGTTGCTCGGCTTTAACAGCCCATGGCTTTAACAGCCCATGGCCTAAAAACCTATGGCTTAAAAGCCCATGATTATTCCCATGTCCACGTTGTACACCGAATAGGTGGCGCCATCGGGGGAGAGGCTGTCCTTTTGGTCATCCACGGTGGAGTAGCGCAGTTTCAGCGAGACAAGCGCGCTTTTGGAAAGGCTCCATCGCAGGCCTGGCTCGACATAAAACTTGGTCCTGCCTCCATCGTACAGATAGTCGTCCTCCGGATAATCGTTGGCGGTCACGCTTTTATACCCAAGCACTCCGGTGAAAATCAAAGCGTCGGAGCTGGTCCAGGCTGTCTCCAGGAATACTTCTGTTGAGTTGGCGTTGGCGTTGCCGGTCTCCGACTTATACTGCTCATTGGCGTACAAGCGTTCATTTTTATCCTGTTGACGCTCCAGGGCCACCAGAGATGTGGAGAGGGAGCTTCCCCAATCGCGAAGCAGACGGAATTCCAGGGCCATAATATCGCCATTGCGGAAAATGTCCTTGCCATTTTGCTTGTCATGCCCCTGCGTGGTCCGGGAAAGGTTCACCAGGGCGGAGCCCTGTTCGCCGAAGCTGAACAGGACGCTGGCCAGCGCCAGAAGGCTGTCGCCAGGGTCGAATTCATCCTGCTCCCTATCGCTCATTGGGTCATAGGCCCCGGCCGTCAGGTAGCGAGCGCCAAACCCCCAGGTTATGGAGCCTGTCTGGTAGGAGAGCGCCAGGTGGGCGGCCATGTTCAGCCCGGAGCCGTAGTTGTTCAGAAGTAGCAGATCTTCATATATGTCGTCGGTTATGCTTCTGCTCAACTCCTCGGAAGTCTGGGTGGCCTGACCTGTGGGGAGCCCCAGATCGATACCGAACCGGGCCCGCAAGGCGCCCCTTTTGGCGTTATAGAAAGTGGTCACGGCTGTATCCGTCATGGTGGAGCGTTTGTATCGCTCATCAGCGGCGCCGGTAGTGTAATCGACAGAGGCATAAGAAGAGGTGAAGCCCGCTCCCCAGGAGGGGGAGGTGTAAATCATCTGCAAATAGGCGATGCTTTGGGAGCCTTCCACCCCGCTTCCGGAGGCGCTGAAGCTTCCCGTATTGGTGAAAACACCCACCGTCAACGGCTTTGCGGAATCCTGCTCTGCGGATGCGCCGATGGAAGAAAGGGCCATAGCGGCCACAAGAACCGAGATACCGAACCTCATTATCAAACCCCTTTATTCAATCTTATTTAATGGTGATGACCACAGTGCCGGTGACTACGCCCCCTCCAGCCGGCGAGCCGCTGGTCATGCCCGCTTTTCCTCCATGGACCAGTGTCGAATCCAGGTTATGCAGAAGCGAATTCATGCTCGAGCTGACGATCGGCATGGATACCTGCTTGCCCAGGTTGGCTATCATAAGATCAGTGGATACGGCCGCAGGCGCCCCAGGCTGGAATGTACGCCGGAATTTGAAAAGCATATCGTCCGGGATTATCGATGGTTGGGCCGGGGCGCGCCGGTCTCCCACGGTGGTCATGAAGCAACTGGTGAGGTACACCATCGTATGGGAGTCGTCCTTTCCCTGGACATATACCTTGCTTTTGCCTTGCAGCTCCGGCCGACCGCATATGGCGGAGCCTTGCATGCTCGCGGGGTTATCCTCATTTTCCATGCCGGGAGGGAGCACCGCCACAGTGGTTATATCAGGCTCGGGAACCTCGGTCACAAAATCGGTCCCCGCCACGCCGGCCACCGCTGTCTTTGTATGGTATTCGAACTTGGAGGATCCGGGAGCGAACCGGGAGACCAGGGAGCGGACCTTGCCCAGCGCCAGCCCAAATATGGAAGTGAATCCGCCGCCCGGCTCTGTTCTGGAGGCGCGGATGGTCATGTCGGTGTTCTCCGAGAGTTGGATGCGGTTTCCGTTGTCGAACCTTATCTCCACAAAGCCGCCGGGTCCTGTTTTGATCCTGTCCCCTTCGGCCAGCCCTGTCCCCACTTTCACATCGTACTCGCCACGATCCTGGAAGGATATATAGCTGACACCTCCAGTCACCTGGACAGCCTTTGCCGCCATGGGGGCCGCCTGGCCCGCGGCGGGAACAAGAAATAAGGTTGCCGCGATGAATGTCAAAGCGACCGTTGTTCCAACTCCCTTCATGTCACCCTCCAAATAGCAGGCTCCCTCTTGGTTCCTACCAGCTTGATTTCCTGTCACACTTCGATTGTATCACCCCGCCATATCCCCGCGTATCCAGAAACTCATGGGAAGGCGAAAGTGGCGGTCACAGGCGCGTTCACACCGTCAGAAACACTGCATGTCAATGTATCTGGCGCGCAGCCGAAACAGCTTAAGTTTATTGAGTTCGCCCCAGCCCCGATTTTGGTGCAGTTTGCTTTTCCCGTGGTGGCAAAGGTGAAAGTCAG
>JAOUNV010000239.1 GCA_029880775.1 Nitrospinota bacterium
ACGAAGGATCTTAAGATGTCGAGTATAAGAAAAAGGATTGAACGCGGTTTCGCCGCTTTCGCCAGGACGATCTTCCGCCACAGGATAAAGACTCTGGTGGTTATGGTTCTGTTCGCCGCGGCTTTTATTTCAAACCTTCCGAACATCAAGATAGACACATCCACCGAAGGGTTCTTGAAGGAAACCGATCCGGCGAGGATCGCGTATAACGATTTCCGTGATCAGTTCGGCCGCGACGAGGTGATAGTGGTGGCGATCAATCCTCCCAACGTTTTCGATTTGGAGTTTTTGGTGAAGCTGAAAAGCTTCCATGAAGCTCTGGAGAACGAGACACCCCATCTGGATGAAGTGACCAGCCTGATCTCCATCCGAAGCACCAGAGGTGAAGGGGATCAGCTGATTGTAGAGGACCTTTTGAAGGATCTTCCCCAAACAGATGAGGAGCTAGCGCTACTCAAGGCAAGAGTATTGGGCCATCCTTTGTACAAGAATCTGGTGATCTCCGAGGATGGAACATTCACATCCGTCGTGGTCAAGGGGTCGGCATACTCCACACCCGAGGGCGCCACGGATGACGCTTTAGCCGGATTCGAAAACACCGAGGCTCCCGCCAGCCAGGAAGAGGCGGTTGAAAGGGAATTTCTCTCCGACGTTCAAAGCCGGGAGATGGTGGCGGCTGTTCGGCAGGTGGGGGCCAGGTTCAGCGGCCCCGACTTTCCTATATATGCAGCCGGCTCCCAGGTGGTGACCAACGACCTGAAATCCACCATGATGCAGAACATGAGAAAATTCATGGTCATGGCGGTTCTGATCATATCCTCGTTGCTTTTCGTAATGTTCAGGAGGGCCTCTGCGGTGGTCATTCCATTGTTTATCGTTATCCTGTCGCTCTTATCCACTGTTGGCCTGATGGCGCTGCATGGCACACCAATAAAGTTGCCCACACAGATACTTCCCTCGTTCCTTCTGGCGGTGGGTGTGGGGGCCTCGGTTCATATCCTGGCCATATTCTATCGCCGGATCGCTCTGGGCGACGGCAAGGAGGACGCCATGGTGTTTTCCGTGGGCCATTCCGGGCTGGCGGTGGTGATGACAAGCCTCACCACCATGGCCGGGCTCGGCTCATTTTCCTGGGCCAAAATCGCCCCGTTGGCGGACCTGGGGATGTTCGCAAGCGCCGGTGTATTTATCTCGTTGATATACACAATGGTTTTGTTGCCGGCTCTAGTTGCCATTATTCCTATAAGGGAGACCCATACCGGCGTGGAGAGATCCCGCCATGCCAGGATGGATTCGGTACTTGAATATTTCGCTCGGCTATCCGTCACTCATGCCAAGAAGATCGCGTTCGGCGGCGTGGCGCTGTTCATCGCCTCGATCGCAATTGCTTCCACGCTCCATTTTAGCCATAACGTGCTGGAGTGGTTCCCTGACGATTGGGAGACCAAAAAGTCGACCAAACTGGTGGACGCAAAGATGCGCGGCGCCTCCAACCTGGAGATTGTAATCGATACCGGTAAGGAGAACGGCCTTTACGAGCCGGAAATACTGGATCTGTTGGAGAAAACCCCGGCGGTGATAGAAAAGAGCATCAATCATCCCGCCCTCTATATCGGAAAGACCTTGTCACTGGCGGACATGGTTAAAGAGATCAACCAGGCGCTGCATGCCAACGATTCCGAGTTCTATAGCATTCCCAGGGACAAGGCTCTGATCGCCCAGGAGTTGCTCTTATTCGAAAACTCCGGGTCCGACGACCTGGAGGATATGGTGGACAGCCAATTCTCCAAAGCAAGGCTCATGGTGAAAATCCCGTGGCAAGACGCTTATATTTACGGGGAATTCCTGAGGCCACTGAACAAAGCGCTGAAAGAAATGTACGTGGGCAAGGCTCAGGTCACCGTCACGGGTATGACTCCCATGTTCAGCAGCACCCTTGCGGCCACTATTATCAGCGCTGGCCAAAGCTACCTTCTCGCCGCGCTGGCCATCACTTTCATGATGATCCTTCTTATAGGGGACTTCAAGCTGGGGCTGATCGCCATGATTCCAAACCTGACACCTATAGTCATGGGGCTGGCCATGATAAAGATATTGGGTATGCCCCTGGATATGTTCACCATGCTCACAGGGTCGATAGCCTTGGGACTGGCTGTGGATGACACCATCCATTTCATGCACAACTTCCGCCGATACCACCATGAGGAAGGGGATGTGCCAGAGGCGGTGCGGCAGACTCTGCTGGGAACCGGCCGCGCCATGCTGGCCACCACAATAGTCCTCTCCACCGGGTTCTTTATCTTCATGTTCGCGGAGATGAATAACTTGATCAATTTCGGCCTGATCACAGGATTCGCCATCATCATGGCGCTGCTGGCCGATTTCCTGCTGGCTCCGGCGCTGATGGCCCTGGCTCATCCCAAAGTCATGGAAAATGACGATACGGATTGGCGCTCGGAAGATGGATTGCCGAGCCAGGCGACGCAGGACGCATAAAGCATACGTACCAAAATATAGACAAGGAGATAAAGATGAATATGATCAAGACAGGCGCTGGCATTGCGATGGTTATGCTACTGGGCGCCATTATGGGCTCCTTCCCTCATGTCGCCTTGGCGGATGACGCGAAAGCCAGGGAGATAATGCAGAAGGTGGAGGATCGCGACGAGGGTGACAAAATTACCTCAGAAATGGAGATGATCCTGATCGACAAGAGAGGATCGAAGCGAATTCGCCGGATCAAGTCGTTCACCAAGTTCTTTGGTGAGGATCGATATCGTTTGATGTTTTTCCAGCATCCCGCCGATGTTAAGGACACAGGTTTTTTGACCTATGACTACGACGCCCCGAAGAAAAGCGACGATCAGTGGCTATACTTGCCGGCCCTGCGAAAAAGCAAACGCATCGCAACGGAGGATAAGAGCGGCAGCTTCATGGGCTCTGACTTCACATACTACGATATGACCAGGAGGATTACGGAGGACTATGACTACAGGTTGCTGAAGGAGGATATGGTTAAAGGCGAAAAGGCATGGGTCATTGAATCGGTTCCCCGCCGCAAGGAAATAGTGGAAGAGTCGGGATACAAAAAGAGCGTTCTATTCGTCCGGCAAGATAATTACATGGTTATTCGTGGAGTCCATTGGCTAAAGGATGGAGGCAGGCTGCGATACCAGGAGATTAAGAGCCTCAAGCAAATTGATGGTGTGTGGACCGCTCTGGAGATTCACATGACCACAAAAGCTGGCAAAGCTGTGACCCACAAAACCGTGCTGAAGTTTAGCAACATTAAATATAACCAGAACCTGGACGATGATATGTTCACCGTCCGCGTGCTGGAGAAAGGCTTGTAGAGTCATGGAAAGCAGTAAATCCAAACGCCCATGGGTGTTGGCTCCCATTCTTTTCTTTGCTTTCCTGGTGAGCGGAGCCGCCATGGCTGACACCGGCTCCACCAAGGATACTAGCATGGATGACGCTCTGTCAGGATTCGACGATGCGCCAAATGAGCAGGTTGCGGCCCAGAGCAAGCCGACCCAAAAAGACTCAACGGCGGCGCCATGGCTGGAGCTTACCGGCGCCACCACTGTCAGCTCCTCATACAACTACGCCCAAAAAGAGCCTATGCCGGGGAAGACAGATTACCGGGGTCTGTCCAGGCTTCGCGGCAGGCTGGACCTGAAGCTGGATGCGGACTTGCCGCACGGGTGGAAGGCGCGCTTGGGGGGCTCCGGATATTACGATCTGGCGTATTCCATGAACGGGCGGGACAACTATACCGAAGAAACCCTGGAGGAATATGAGAGTGAAGCTCGCCTGAAGGAGGCGTATATCACCGGCTCTCCCATCAAGAGTATGGACATAAAGATCGGCCGACAGATAGTGGCCTGGGGCAGGTCGGACAATATCCGTGTCACTGATGTATTGAACCCCATGGATATTCGTGAGCCGGGAATGGTGGATATAGAGGATATTCGAGAACCTTTAACCATGTCCCGGATGGACCTCTACTTTGGCGACTGGAGCCTGACTGGTATCGCCATCCATGAGATTAAGTTCAATTTCATGCCGCCCTATGGAGGCGATTTTTATCCTTTGGATACATCCATACCACAGGAGGATATCCCCTCATCCACGGCTGATAACACCGAGTATGGCGTGGCGCTGTCCGGGATATTCCCCGGCTTCGATATCTCCCTTTACCTGGCCGACTTTTATGACGATAATTTCTCATTGAAAAGCGCCCCGATGATAATG
>JAOUNV010000240.1 GCA_029880775.1 Nitrospinota bacterium
GATCCTCTGGATGGTGACAAGTTCAGGTTTCATATCATCCTCGTCTGGATAGTATCACATCTTCTCCGGCGCGTTTATCCCCAGAATCCCCAATCCGTTTTTCAAGGTGATCTGAAGGGCTCTGATCAGCGCCATCCTGGAAGCTGTGAGGGTAGCGTCCTCGCTCACCACCCTATTGTGCTTGTAAAAATAGTGGAACAACCCCGCCACCTCGTAAAGATAACCCGTAATGTGATGCGGTTGAAAGCTCCTGGCCGCCATCGCCACCACTTCCGGCAGTTGCAAAAGCCTGCGAATCAATCGCAGTTCGTCCCTGCCGGTGAGCAACGACAGGTCCACTTCCTCGAATTTAGGCTCCGCCACCCCTTTCTCGGCGGCCTGCCTGAATATGCTGCAACATCTGGCATGGGCGTACTGGACGTAGTACACAGGGTTTTCGCTACTCTGGCTCTTGGCCAGGTCCACGTCAAACTCCATCTGGCTGTCAGAGGAGCGCATCAGGAAGAAATACCGCACAGCGTCGGTCCCCACTTCGTCGATGATTTCCCGCAATGTGGTGAACACTCCCTCCCGGGTGCTCATGGCGTAGGACTGGCCCCCCTTCTTCAGGCTCACCAATTGCACCAGCCGCACCACAAGCTTTTCCGGATCCCCGCCCAGGGCCGAGATCACCGCCTTCATCCGGGGCACATAGCCATGATGGTCAGCGCCCCATATGTTCACCAGGGTGGCAAATTCGCGGTCCAGCTTGCTTTTGTGATAGGCGATATCCGCCGCCAGGTAGGTGGTCACCCCGTTGGCCCGGCGCACCACCCGATCCTTCTCGTCCCCATGCTCCCCGGTCTTCAGCCACAAGGCGCCTTCCTGTTCATACATCAGCCCCTTTTCCAGCAGCAGGTTTATCAGGCTATCCACCGCGCCGGAGTCGTGCAATGTCTTTTCCGAATACCATTCGTCGAACCGGACATTGAAATCGGCCAGATCCTTTCGGATCCCCTCCATTATGTTTTCCGCCGCAAACTTCCTGGCGGCGGCCAGGGCCTCATCATCAGGGGCGGAGAGGATTTCCGGGCCATGCTTTTCGATAAAAGCCTTGGCCACATCCTTCATATACTCCCCCTTGTATGGAGGCTCCTCCTCCATCGGCGCCCCAGTCGCCTCCCTGGCCCGCATCAGGGTGGAGCGCCCCAGGTTGTCCATCTGCAGGCCCACATCGTTGGTGTAATACTCCCGGGTGACATCGTATCCCGCCCACGCCAGGATGCTGGCCAGCGCGTCACCCACAGCCGCGCCGCGCCCGTGGCCTATATGCAGCGGCCCGGTGGGGTTCGCGGAGACATACTCCACCATAACCTTTTCCCCCTGCCCCACGTCCGTCCGGCCAAAGGAGCCCCCATCGCCGCTCACCCGGGACAGTTCCCTGGCCCAATGGATCGGTTTTAGCGTAAAGTTCATGAATCCAGGGCCGGCCACATCCACCGACTCGAACAGGCCGTCATCCAGAAATGCGGCAGCCAACTTCTCCGCCAGGTCTCGCGGTTTTCTTTTCAATCTGGCGGCCAGGATCATGGCCAGGTTGGTGGAGAAGTCGCCGAACTTCTCCTCCCTGGGGGGCGACACATCGAAGACACCGGGATCCGCTTCCCCCCAGCCCTCCCGGTCGTTTAGCTCCTTGTATGCTTTTACGATAGCTTTTCTAACAGTGGTTCTCATTATTCTCCTGAATATGGCGCGATTATCCGCCCGCTGACACAAAGCTCCAATATATTACGCGATTTGGAGAAAAAGATCAGTGAAAGGTTATATACCGTAGAAAGCCCATATCCCGAACATTGTCACCATAATGAAAATGACCGTCATGCCACCACCGGCCCTCATATAGTCAATGGTGCGGTATCCCCCCGGCCCCATCAAAAGAGCGTTCACCTGATGGGTGGGGAGTATGAAAGAGTTCGACGCGGCCAAACCCACCACCAGCACAGCCAGCCTCGGGTCGGCGCCGCCCCCCTGGGCAATGTTCCATGCCAGTGGCGCCAACAGAACGGTGGCCCCGACATTGGAGATCACCAGGGTGAACCCAGTGGTCAGAACCGCGATCACCAGCAGCAGTGTGAATGGCGAGACCTGCCCCAGCAACGCCAAAGTGTGCTGGGCGATGTAGGCTGCGGTCCCGCTCTTCTCTGTGGCCACACCCAGGGGGATCAACCCGCCCAACAGAAACACGGTTCGCCAATCGACGCTTTTATAAGCCTCGTCTATGGTAATCACCTTCAGCAGCACCATGGTCAGGGCTCCGGTCATCAGACAGTTGGAAAGGGTCAAGTTCAGGTCGAACAGATCCATACCGACCACCATGGCCATGGTCAGCCCAAAGGCGAACAGGGCGGCCTGGGCCTTATCCTTGCGGAACACCTCATATTCCGTCGGCCCGGCAAAGAGAAGGTCTGGCGACTTTCTCATCCGGGAAAAGCTTTCCCACGAGCCATGGAGCAGTAAAGTATCTCCCTGTTTCAGCGGGATGTCCACGACCCCCGCCACAAAGACTTTTCCCTCGCGATACATCGCCACAGGCATTATCCCGAACTGCTGCAGTAATCCCTGCTTCCGCAAAGTGAAGCCATTGAGGGGCGAATCCGGCGCCACTACCGCCTCCAGCAGCCCGGCTGTGTCCGTGGCCATATCCTCCCGAAAAACATCCATTCCCGGTTGAATATGAAAACTAAAGTGATCGCACATTTTCTTTATGTTGTCCTGGCGACCTATCACCACCAAAACATCTCCCGCCATAACCCGGTGAGTCCGCAAAGGGGAGATTACTTTTTCAGAGCCATCTCTTTTCGCTCTTCCTATCACGGTCACCAAAAAAGCTTTTCTGAGGGCCAGATCCTCCAGGGTTTTTCCGCTTTCTTTAAAATCATCTGGCACTGTCAACTCCAGGACCCGTTGCGCAGCCCCGTACTCTTTCAGGATTCTCAACCCTCCGACGCGCTGCTCGCCTGTGGCGCTTTTCTGTTCTGGCAGGATATACTTCCCAAACAGCATAAAATACAGGAGCCCCGATCCCAACAGCATGAGACCTATGGGAGTGACGGAAAAGAGGCCGAAGTGCTCTGTCCCCGTCGGCAGCAGATCGTTTAGCAGGATCAAGGGGCTGGAACCGACTAAAGTCACCGTGCCGCCCAAAATGGCGCTAAAGCCCATCGGCATCAGAAGCCGTGAGAGGGGGATTTTGATCTGTCGGCTCACCCGTATGCTGGCGGGAAGAAACAGAGCCGCCGCGCCGATGTTCTGCATGAAGCCGGATATGATTCCCACCGTACCGCTTATCCCCACCACCGCCCTGGAATAGCTGCTCCCGGCGAAGCGGACTATCGGCGCCGCCACTTTGTTCATCACCCCGGTTTTGTCCAGCCCGGAGCCTAAGATGATCACTGCGATAATCGACACCACCGCGTTTGACGACAGCCCGGCGAAGGCTTCCTTTGGGCCCACAAGCCCCAGTATCGGCAGAGCCACCATGATCAGTATGGCCACCACATCCACGCGAACCAGCTCTGTGACAAACAGGAATATGGCGACGGCGATCACTACAAGCACCGTCAGCATCTGAGGTGTCAGGGCTATCGGTTCCATACGGGCCTTTCTATAATGTGTTTTTCCCGTTGGTTCGTTTCATCAGGTCCAACGCCGGGATCATTCGGAATACATGAATGTTGGGATCGACATATTATCTTCATCGCTCTCGCCGAAGTATTCCGGCTCGGTCAGCACCAGCTCTATGTTGCCTTCCCGCGCAAGTATATCCTTGGCGCACTTATCCAGCTGGCCCATGGCCCATTCGCTCTTGAAAGCCACTTTGCAGGCCCATGCCTTGCCTCCGAAATCCTCCGCAGCGGCCTGGGCCATCTTCTGCATGACTTCCAGTTCCCTACTCCCTGTCTCGCCATGGTACCGACGCATTCCCCTTTTATCCGCCTCCAGCAGGCTCAGGGCGACTATCGAATACCCCATCCTCCCCGCCAGACCCAGCGCGTAATCCACCAGCATACCGGAGAAACCCTCTTCGGTTCCCACCACCAGGATGGCGCGGCTCTGGTCCGTTTTTCTCGCCAAACCCGCATCCGCTGATTTGCTTGTTTCGTCCATATCAGAAACTATTTGAAGATTGTTTTGCTTCCCGCATGGCGGCAAGCCTCATGGCGGCAAGCCTCATGGAAGCCAGCCTCATGACTGTATGCCTCAGGGCAT
>JAOUNV010000241.1 GCA_029880775.1 Nitrospinota bacterium
TAATTATGTTATCGAAAACAGGTCCGAGGACGCGCCCCGGACCAATACATGTCTCATCCATCAGCCCGGCCCCACTTCTTTGGCGGCCTGCCCATCCTCCCCTGCCTCCTTCATGGGTAACATCCGGGCCATGATATAGAGTAGCAGAAATGGTAGCAGCGTCAGGCCCATGGTGGTCAGGATTCCCTCCTGGTCCAGCCATTCGGGGTGATAGCTGCGAAAGCCGACATAACTTTTGGAGAACTGCTGGCCGCCGATCACTATATTCCAGCGCATCATCCACACCTCGAACAGCGCCGTGGCCGCGGCGATCATCGCCATGGTGGTGTAAGCGCTCTGGCTTTTACTCATGAACAGCATGATGGACAATAACGTGAAAGGAACGACAACCCCGATTCCCACCTGGACTATAACGAACGAGACCCATAACTTGGTAAACAGTAAAGTGGATATGACAAACCACGCGTCTGAGGACTCATAGAAAAAGAAAAGGATTTCCAGTCCCTCGGAAATCATATAAAAAAGCATGGAGAGCCACAGATAGAAACATAAAGTGCGGAGGCACCTAAAGGACCATGTCAGATATCCCTTGGAGCTTAACACAATGTACATAACTATCAGCAACGCCAGCCCCGACACGATGGCGGAGAGCAGAAACACCTGCGGCATAAGAGGGGTGGACCACCATGGGTTGGATTTTAACGACCCGAAAATGAACCCCACATAGCCGTGCAAGGTGCAAGCCGAGGGGATGCCGATCAGGCCCAGAATATAGATCGCCCTCTTGTTGGCTTGCTTGATATCGTCACTTGTCTCGTACACTCCCAGCGCCATGGTTCGCCAGAACAATCGCTTGATACCACTGGAGCTGGTCTTGCTGTACTCGGCTATCTCATCCCAATAAGACAGCCATATCTCCAGGGTCAGGACAACCAGGTAGAAACTGTATATGAACCCGAAACCGGCCATGGCGGAATGCCAGTGTGGTGTGATAACCACGTTTAACGCCCTCTCCGGGTGACCCAGGTGGAAGAGCAGCGGCAACGTGGCGCACAGCATGAACGCAAACGACACCATCAGCGCGAACCGGCTGATCGGCTTTAGCTCTTCCAGGCCGAACACATGGTACAGCGCGGAGGCTATGAACGCCCCCGCTATCAGCCCGGTGATGAAAGGATAGGTGACGATCATCAGGCTCCAGTAAATGTGCATGTCGTTGGGGAACAGATATTCAGAATATGTCATGGTCCTATCCCCTATCTCACCGATTGCTCGAGCCCGATGTAAAAACAGAAGGGCTCGGTGTTAAGTTCCGGCTTCAATACGTTGAGCCTTTGAGTCGACAACAGCTTTTTAATCTCGGAGGACTGATCCTTCAGATCGCCGAACTTTCTCGCCCCGGTGGGGCACACAGTTACGCACGCCGGCAGAAGGCCTTTGGTGATCCGGTGGTAGCACCATGTGCATTTGTCCGCCGTGTGCTTCTCCGGATGGATATACCGGGAGCCATAAGGGCAGGCCTGCACGCAGTAGGAGCAGCCGATACACCGTGTTTTGTCCACCAGCACCACGCCATCCGGCGACTGGTAGGAGGCGTTGACGGGGCACACCTGGGTGCAGGGGGTGTTCCGGCAATGGTTGCACATCTTCGGCACAAAAAAGCCTTTTGTCACCTTGCCCTGATGTTTCGCCCGTCCCTTGCCCTGCGGCGCCCCCCTTGTCTCCTGCCCCACCTTGGTCAGAAGCTGGGCCAGATCCTCCGGCAAAAAACCATCATGGCCGCCATCGGGAGAGTCTATGTGGACGTGGTTGTCCTCGGTTATCTGGTACCTCTCCACCCAGGTTCGGAAAAACTTCGGCGGGACACTGTTTTCTCGTTTATCGGCCCGCACGCAGGCGCCGCACCCAATACACTTGGTGGTGTCTATCAGGTACACCCAGTAATGGTCCAGCCAGTCGGGGGCGTCTTCGCCAACCTCGATATCATGGATTCGTTGCGCCAGGCCAGGCTTGGGGAGCGCCACCACCATCAGCAGCCCGGCCACGGCTCGGCCCGCGCTTTTGATGAATGCCCTGCGGTTTTTCTTCTTATCCATTTTGTTTCAGGTCTATTTTCGGGTTATGTGGATTATGGCAATGCACACACAGGGTGTGGGCGCCCACATGTTCTTTTTTCAGTTTCAGGGCGTTGGTGGCGATATGCTCCGAAAATTTCGCCACCTGTGGAAAAGCTGACGGTCGAGAGGGGAAGAACTGATGGCATATCAGGCACGCCCGTTGCGATCTGTCTGGCGACTGCGACACCTCCGGGTGCGCCTCCGGGTGATCCTCGTCGCCGGCGTATGGCTGGAAATGGCAATTTTCGCAAGGGACAGGCCCATGGGCGCCGTTATTCTTTTCCTCCAGCCGTTCATCATGGCATTCCCCGCAGATATCGCTACCTCTGTGGATCGGGTGGCGGGCTCGCTCCTCGGCCAGATGGGCGCCGCGAAAATCTCCGTACTGGCCAAAGGATTCCGGCACAACAGAGAAACGAATCACGTTGCCAGCGACAAACAGAAAGGCGATGATCCACAAAGCCCTCTTTAGATGCCTTGGCGCCTTCACTACTTTAAATCCCAATTATGTTTGTTTGGTGCGCTTTTAAATCCCGCGCATATGGGTAAATATAGGAGCCTATCCCCTGGCCGTCAAATAAACTTGTGGAATAATTTAAGTAGCCATCAGTATCCAGACATATATTTATTGCCACAATAAGCAGAGTTCAGGCGAAGGCTGGAGCGGAGCGTGTAAAAATCTATTTAACAAAGACATCCGCAGAGAAAAACGGAATACGCATTTCCGTCTTCTGGGCGACCAATGGCTCGTACAGGAAATAAATATCGGCCGAAACACTGGATATCTCTCTCACTCTTTTGGAAAAAACGAATTTCTCCAGTCTTTTCTCGCCAGGCCGCAAGCGGTTGTCCTCCACGATCTGGACACCATGCAGGAAAACATCGCCATCAGAAAATATCTCCGCCCCTTTGGAGTTCACAATGCTTTTGTGGTACACCCTTTTTTGAGTTTCAATCACGGAGCCACCCCTGTCCTTGGTCTGGATCTCCAGCACAAGATGCCGCTCTGGAGTGCCAGTGGGGATATTGTGCCCCGCCTTGGCGTTGTGGATCTCCACCTGGGCGCTAAACCTGCTTCCCGTGCTTTTCGCCTTCACGAACTTCAGCTTCACAGCTTCGCGCATGGAGGCCAGGTTGTGGGAGAGAGAATGGTCGTGGATTTTGTCTCTGCCCCCCTCGATAGCGGTTCTTCCGGCAATCTGCTGCATATGGCAGTCCTGGCATTGCTTCCCCTCTTTGGCGAATTCGGAGTTTTTCCATTCGTTATATGTGTCCCCCACCGCCACACCATGCCGGTTCTTGAACGAATGGCACCCGGCGCAAAGCTTCGACGACGCGAAATCGGACGAGTACTCCGTCTTATGATGGGGCGATTCGGCTTGCTTGAGCACAGAGCGTTTCACATCCCCAGGGCTGGAAACAAACGGGGAGCCTGGAGACTCCAGGTCTATCCCGGTCACAGTATGGCAAAAATCGCAGGTCACCCCCTCGGCCGTGATGGGAAGCTCCGCGTCATAATCGCCGGTGATCCGGACCGTTGGGGCATGGCACCCCAGGCAGTACTTGCGCGCTTCCCCCTTGGTTTCCCTGTAGGCCTTGTTGTAGGCGGTTTGGAAAATGGGGTTGGTGAAAGCAAGGGCGTGAAGGCTGTTTCGCCAATTGCGATAGATATCCTCGTGGCACTCCTTGCAGGTGGAGGAGCTTTCGAACACCGAGCCGGAACCTTGGGCCAAAGCGGACGACCAGTTGAAAACGACAATGCCTATCGCCACAGCCAATCCGGCCTTCAAGCTCTTCATAACCACTTTTCCTAAATCCCTCTATCGCGGTTTGACACCTGCCTGTAAAGTTTATCACGACCTAGCCGGGATGCGCCAAGCAATTTAAATCTCTGGCAATACGAATCAGGACATATACCTTCGCTGGAAGATGAGTCATAATGGCGGGATCAGGCGACAATGGCGCTGATGAGATTATCGCCAGGACGATCAATGGGACTTTAGAAAAAGAGCCATGACAGATAAAAAAGGGGCCTCCGGGAGAGCCATTGTGGCCGCCGGAATTTCCCTTGTTTTGTTGAGCGCATTATTCGCGGGTATAGGCATGACAAAAGGCGGAACGGGA
>JAOUNV010000242.1 GCA_029880775.1 Nitrospinota bacterium
TCGTTTGCCGATTCAATGTTAGCCATTATCCGGATTGTTTCACCGTCCAGGGTTTTGGCTTCCAGATCCTTTTGCTCGTGAAGCTCCTTCTCTACATAGAGGTACTTTTGTCGTTTGGAGTTGTACTCCAGGAACTGCTCCCGGCTGGGCTTGCTCACCACCACCCCAGTTGCGCCGTCCACGATCAGGGTGTCCCCGGTGCGGGTTTCGCTGGCCAGGGTCTTGAGCCCCACCACTGCGGGGATATCCATGGAGGCGGCCAGGATACCGGCGTGGGACGTTTTACCCCCGGCGTCGGTGGCGATGGCGAGCACCTTTCGGGTATCCAGTTTCAATGTGTCCGCCGGGGTCAGATCGTGGGCCACCAGGATCACCGGCTCCACCAGTGAGGCGCTCTCCTCCTCGCTCTGGATCAGGTTTCGCTGGAGCCTTTCCACGGCGCTTTTGATATCGGACAATCGGTCCCGGAAATATCCATCCCGGATCCGGGAGAACTTTGCGTTGTATTCCTCCAGCACGGTTTTTAGCGCCCATTCGGCGTTGTGCTTCTCCTTGCGTATGTTTTCCTCGATTTCCCTGATCAGCGTCGGGTCCTTGAGGATCTGGGCGTGGGTGTCCAGCAGCAATATGGGAAGATCCCCCGGCACATCCTCCAGGGCGCCTTCCCTGATGCTGTTTATCTCCTGCTGTGCAGTATCCACGGCCATATGGAACCGGCTGATCTCGTTCTCGATCTCCTCCGGAGCGATCAGCTGCCGCAGCAGACAAAAGTATTGCTCGTCGAGCAGATAAGCCTTTCCTATGGCAATCCCCGAGGAGGCGGGTATCCCCTTTACGATCACTCCTGGTGGAGCCTGCTGGCTTTTAGTTTTATCCATTATCCTTCGTCGAATCCAGACCTTATTATACCGGCTATGTTTTCCGCCGCCGCAGGCCCGTCGGGCCCTGTGGCAGTGATGTGTAATGTATCCCCCACCTCCGCAATCAGCAGCAATAGCTCGTCCATCCTTTTCGCGTCCGCAGTGGCCCCATCCTTTTCCACGATAATATCCGCCTGATAACCCGAGGCGACGGTCGCCAGCCGAAAGGAGGCTTTGGCGTGCAAGCCCCATTTATTCACCAGCTTGACGCTGACTCGGGATCGCTGGGTCACGCTCCGTAATATGCGCCTGGACGTGCGAGCGCCCTCCTCATCGCTTACCCCTGCCCAAAAGGACTTCCGAAGCGATGAAAATGTTGTCTCGTCCATAATTTCGCAATGTTCCAGCCTTTTCGGATAGAGACATTTCCTCGGCAAGAGTGGTGGACCGTAGCAGGATAGGCAGGTTTACACCGGCGATTATTTCCATATTCTTTTCCTCCAGCAAGGAAAGAGCTATGTTCGAGGGGGCGCCGCCAAAGAGGTCGGTATAAACCAGCACTCCGGCAGGCCCCATCATTTCGTCCACAGCTTTTTCGACTATCTGGCGGGCCTTATCCACGTCCAGAGCGTGGTCAATGGCCAGCGCCCGGTAGCTCAGCCTTTCTCCGGTGATGAATTCCAGGACATTGAGCATCTCCCCGGCCAGCGCCCCGTGGGCGATCAGAAGATGGCCCGTCGTCTTTGGCATCTCATTTTTATTACCGTCATTTTTCATGATCCGCTCCCTATTCCCCGGCCAGGCGCGCTTAGCCGAGTTTCTCGTCCTCTTCTGTTATAAGAGAGTATATATCCTCGGCCGTGCCAGCTCTTCTCATTTTTTCCCTCAGGCTCTTGCTCTTCATCAGGCGCGATATCCTGGCCAAGGCCTTCAGGTGGTTTCCGGTGGCGTTGTCCGAGGCGAGTAGCAGGAAGACCCACTTCACAGGCTTGTCGTCCACGGAAAAGTATTCTATTCCCTTTTCGGAGCGGGCAAAGGCCCCCACCAAGGGGGGCAACCCCTTGATTTTGGCATGGGGTATGGCCACCTCCTCGCCTATGCCCGTGGAGCCGAGTTTTTCCCTCTCCATCAGGGCTTTGTAGATAGCCTCCACATCGACAGGCTCCCCCTCTATCCGGATCTGCGCCGTCAACTCCCGCAAGGCCTCTTCCTTTTCGGAGGAGGCCAGCGAGGCCACGCAGTTTTCCTGACTAAGGAAATCGACGATTCTCAAGAGTTTTCGGCCATTTGCTTCAAGGCCGCTTATTCCTCATCACCGCCGACACGTATCGGCGCGGGGTCTTTGCGTTTTTCCTGGATCTTGCCTTTTACCTTTTTGGCCTGGCGATCAATCTTGTCCATCACTTTATCAATAGCGGCATACAGGTTGTCTGTCTTTTCCATCCCGTGCAGGTCCACCCCGTTGGCGTGGATGGTCACCTCCGCGATATGGGTCAGTTTCTCCACCTTCAACGTCACGTGAGCGTTAATGGTTGTATTCATGTACTTGCGCACCTTGGCCACTTTTTCTTCGGCGTATTGCCTCAAGGCTGGCGTCACCTCGACATGATGTCCTGTAATTGTTATCTGCATTTTCTTCTCCTGTTACTCCTGTGGCGTTATAGAAACAGCCTCTTCCTTTTGGAAGTAGATGGTATTTTAAGCTCTTTTCGATACTTGGTAACCGTCCTGCGGGCTATTTTCACATTTTTTCCCTCCAGCATCCGGACAATCTGGTCGTCGGTATATGGTTTGCCTGCATCCTCCTCCTTGCAAATCATCCGGATCATATCTTTTACCCTCACCGAGGACATATCGCTACCTTGCATACTTCCCACCGACGAATGGAAGAAATACTTGAGCTCATACAGTCCCTGGGGAGTGTGGATATACTTGTTCGTGGTCACCCGGCTGATGGTGGATTCGTGCATTCCAATATCCTCGGCCACGTCCTTTAGCACCAGCGGTTTCAGATGTGCGAGCCCATTATCCATAAACTCTTTCTGGAACTTGCAGATGCTCCTGCCTACTTTTATCATGGTTTGTCTGCGCTGCTCGATGCTCTTTATCATCCATAGCGCGCTCCTGAATTTACCCTCCACATATTCCCGTGTCTGGGTGGCGTCCTTGGCCTTGTTTTTCAATATCGACTGGTAATAGGAGTTTATCCTGAGCCGGGGTACATCCTCGTCGTTCAGGTAGACTTGATACTCGTTGTCCATTTTCACCACGTAAAGGTCCGGCGTTATATATACCGCTTCCTCTGGATTGTACTCCAGTCCCGGCTTGGGGTCGAACTCCTTTATCACCCGCATGGCGTCGATGATTTCATCCAGGGTGATATCCATAGCTTTGGCTATTTTCTTATAGTTCTTCTCATCCAGCTCTTCTAGATGATCCTGTATCAGCTTCTCGACAACGCTCCCTTTCAGTTTCGCGTTGGACATCTGCAACATAAGGCATTCTTTCAGGTTTCTGGCGCCCACACCGGGAGGGTCGAAGCTTTGCACAAGCAGCAGCGCGTCCTCCATCGTCTCCACATCCACCCCCGCTTCCGCCGCCAAGTTCTCCATGGTTTCCACCAGGTAGCCTTCCATATTGATATTTCCGATGATCAGTTCCCCCAGTCGCTCTTCCGCGTCGTCCAGGGCGGAGGCGCTCAACTGCCACATAAGGTGGAACTCCAGGCTCTCTTTTTGCCGAAGGGTGTTCTCTATGCTGGGGAATTCGGTGTTTCCATCGCCGGTGCGCCCCTCGTACAGGTCGTTTTGCATATATGAGTCCCAGTCCACATCATCCTTTTTTTCCTGGGGCTTCCCCTCCTCCAGGGCGGCTTGTTCCTCAAACACCTCCTCTTTGGGCTGTACTTCCGCCTCATCGGAAGTCATCTCCTCGCCAGCTTCCGCTCCAGCTTCAGCGGCGATTTCAACCGTTTCCTCCTCTTCCAGCAGGGGGTTTTGCTCCAGTTCGTGACGGATGGCCTGAACCAGTTCCAGCCGGGTCATGGGCAAAAGCTTGATCGCTTGCTGCAACATGGGTGTCATCACCAGGCGTTGCGCCTGGCGCATCTGCAGCTTTAATTCAATACCCATATATTCTCGGTTCTCGCTATCGTTTCCTTGCTAAGTCTATTCTAGCGAAAAATCCTCTCCCAAATAAATTTTTCTGGCTCTATCCGAAGAGGCTATCTCCTCCGGTGTGCCTTCCTCCAGCACACTCCCCTCGCTTATAATATAGGCCCTGTCGGTTATCCCCAGGGTGTATCTCACGTTATGATCGGTAATCAGCACTCCAATACCCATATCTTTTAGTTTCAACACTATCTTTTGGATATACCCCAC
>JAOUNV010000243.1 GCA_029880775.1 Nitrospinota bacterium
TCGAAGGTTCCCTGGCGGCGGCCTGGAATAACATGGAATCCGCCGGAGCGGGGAGGATCCGTTCGCAAGATATCTGATCAACTCCCGTTATAATCCGCCTAAAGAAGCTTTCTTCGGGTTAGCGCGCTTTTATGACACACACCAGCAGCTACAGATCCTCCGGGCTGGAGATCACCCCTGTAACCGCGGATGCGGCGGCCACGGCAGGGGAGGCCAGATATACTTCCGATTTTGGATGGCCCATCCTGCCGACAAAGTTTCTGTTGGTGGTGGCCAGGCAACGTTCTCCCTCGGCCAGGATGCCCATATGGCCTCCCAGGCAAGGCCCACAGGTGGGGGTGGAGACAGCGGCTCCCGCATCGATGAAAACCTCAAGCAGGCCGTTGTTCATCGCCTTCTTGTAAATTCTCTGAGTGGCTGGAATGATAATCATCCGCATGCCCTTGGCCATCTTTTTCCCTTTAAGGATGCCAGCCACGATTTCCAGATCCACATACCTTCCATTAGTGCAAGAGCCCACCACCACCTGATCCAGGCGGATATCCTTGGCCTCTCCCACCGGCCTTGTGTTTTCCGGCAGGTGAGGGAAAGCCACCTGAAGGTCGATATCGCTTCCATCGTATTCATGGACGCTGTGGTAGGTTGCGTCCATGTCCGATTCCACCGACTGGTAGCTTCTTTGCGGGCGCACGGCCTGGGTGTCCAGAAAGTCAAAAGTCCTCTTGTCCGGCCGGAAGATACCGTTCTTGGCGCCAGCCTCCACGGCCATGTTGGCTATGGATAGCCTGTCGTCCATGGAGATGTCTTCAATCATATCCCCTGAAAATTCCATCGCCCTGTACAGCGCCCCGGAGACACCGATTTTTCCTATGGTGTAGAGGATCAGATCCTTGCCGGAAATCCACTTATTCTTCTTTTTTCCGCTGAAAACGAACTTCATGGTTTCCGGAACCCTGAACCATGTTTTTCCGGTTATCATCGTAGCCGCAAGATCAGTAGAGCCGACACCGGTGGAGAATGCCCCCAGGGCGCCATAGGTGCATGTGTGGCTGTCGGCGCCGATGATCACGTCTCCTGGCAGGCAGAGGCCCTGCTCTGGCAGCAACGCGTGCTCCACCCCCATCTGCCCCACTTCAAAATAGTTCTCCACATCCATTTCGTTGGCGAAATCACGCATGATTTTGGCCTGCTGGGCGGAGGCTATGTCTTTGTTGGGCGCGAAATGATCCGGCACCAGCACCACCCTGGAGGGATCGAAAACGGCTGTGGCGCCAGCTTTTTTAAAAGCCCTGATTGCGATCGGAGCTGTTATATCGTTTCCCAGCGCGATATCCACCTTGCTGGTGATTATCTGCCCCGGCTTCACCGATTCCAGCCCGGCGCTGCGGGCAAGGATTTTTTCGGTCATTGTCATGGACATGGGTCGACTTCCTGAAAATGATGTGTTAAGGGTCTAATCATGGCTCTCTTGGCGCTGAAAATCAATCAAATTTCGATGGTTGAACGTATAACGGAAAAAAATCCCCGGAGATCGACGAGGATATTGCACAATAGCGAGGTTAGGGTAATATTGGCAGAAAAGAGATTCCGGGAGAATAGAAAGCCTGAATGTGTCCAGCATAGAAGACAAAAGTGGATTTCTGTCCATACTGAATCGGTACCTTGTGATCGTCGTACTGGTATGGACTGTTATCGTGGCGACCCTTATGGCCTGGGATATCTACCGGGTAAAAAAGTCCACGGAGGAACGGGCGCTGAGCGAGGCCTTCGCCAACTTTAAAAAGGATATGGCTTTCCGCTACTGGACAGCCAGTCATGGAGGGGTGTATGTCCCCGTGGACGAGCGCACTCCGCCCAATCCTTACCTGGCACATGTGCCGGAAAGGGATATCACTACTCCTGCGGGAGTCCGACTAACCCTTATGAATCCCGCCTATGTGATGCGCCAGGTGAATGAGTACTTCCTGGGGGTGTATGGAGTTTCGGGACATCTTACCAGCCTGAACCTGCTGAATCCGAACAACAAACCTGACGAGTGGGAAAGGGCCGCGCTCGAATCCTTCGAGAAGGGCGTTGAAGAGGTGTTTTCCGTGGCGGAGATAAATGGTGAGAAGCATCTTCGGTTCATGCGGCCCAACATTGTGGAGAAAGCGTGCCTGAAATGCCACGGTCACCAGGGTTACGAGGTGGGGGATGTGCGTGGCGGGGTGAGCGTGTCTATCCCCTTGGAGCAATATGAAAATTACAAGCAGAAAGAGTACTACGACCACTTTGCAGCCAACGGCATCTTGTGGCTGTTTGGGCTGCTCGGGGTGGCGCTCGGCTCCAGGTGGCTCAAGTCCCAGTTTCGCGCCACCATCCAGGCTCAGGATGAGCTGAGGGTGAGCGAGGAGACAAGGCGGCTTTTGCTGGACAACATGGCAGAGGCGGTTTTCGGCGCGGACTTGGAGGGAATCTGCACATTTGTTAATCCGGCGTGTCTTGAGCTTTTGGGATATGGCAGCGTAGATGAATTGGTGGGCAAGAACATCCATAGCGTTATCCACCACACCCATGAGGACGGAACGCCTTTTCCAGAGTCTGAATGCCCTTTGTACAATGTGACCCGGCAAAACAAACCCGCCCATATGGAGCGGGAGGTTCTTTGGCGAAAGGACGGGTCATCATTTGTGACAGAGATATGGTTCCATCCGTTGGCTAAAGATGGAAAAGTGATCGGGGCGGTGGTGAATTTTATAGATATTACAGAGCGGATCCGGGACGAGAAGGAGAGAGCCCGTCTTTTTACGGCCATGGAACAATCCCGGGAGGTAGTGGTGATCACCGATCCCTCCGGCGCCATCCAATATGTGAACCGAGCCTTTGAAATCTCCACGGGATACAGCCGAGGCGAGGCGATCGGCGCCAATCCCAGGGTTCTGAAAAGCGGAAAACACGACCGGGAACACTACAAGAACCTGTGGGACACCATAACATCCGGCGCCACTTGGAAAGGGCATTTGATAAACAAAAGAAAGGATGGAGCCTTATACGAGGAGGAAGCCACCATTTCCCCCGTGTCGGGAGACAAGGGCGAAATAACAGGTTATGTGGCGGTGAAAAGGGACATCACCAGGGAATCGAGACTGCAACAGGCCAGGGACTATTTTACCTCCGTCACTTCCCACGAACTGCGGACACCGCTGACCAAGCTGAGCCTGGCCCGATTGGTGTTGGAGAAAATGGGGCGATCCGATAAGCTGGACCTGGAGTCTGTTTCCGCTTCCATCACCGCGCTTGATTCTTCCATAAACGACTTTTCCAGGATAATCACCGCCGGAGAGATGTTCACCGATCTGGCTCTGTATAGAAAGACCATGTCATTCAGAGATGCGCCACTGTCGCCGATACTGAGCTATTGCGTGGAGCTTTCTAAAAAGAATCTGACAGAGGAAAAACGGAATATTGAAATGTCCATGTCTATCGAGTTGGAAAAGGGTGAGGATCAGGTGCCCTGCGACCCGGCGATGATACAGTATGCGATAGGTGAAGTCATCTCTAACTCCGCGAAATATACTCCGGACGGAAAAAGGATCAAGGTCAGGATGCGCCGGGAAAATGAGAATATCGTCATCTACATCATGGACGAGGGAATCGGCATATCCAAGGCGGAAAAGGATTCGGTGTTTGAGCCGTTTTATTCACTGGAGTCCACCAACACCCACTCCACTGGCCAGTACGCTTTCAAAAGCGGAGGAATCGGCATGGGGCTCACCCTGGCCCGGCTTATCTTCCAGTCCCACGGAGGAGATCTGGAGCTGGAAACGGAGGGAGAAGACGTTGGCGTGATGGTGGTGATGACCCTGCCTGTGCAAAAAGCCACCGTCTTGAAGGACATCCGGGTGGGTTTCATGGAAAAAACATAGGATTTTCTTCGGAACTCCGCCTCGGCCATGGTGTCCGATACCCTGGCCATCCCCCATGGTATGCCGAACGAAGGAAAAATAATTCTCGAAAATACAGAATGGTATCGTGTATAATGAATCAACTGCCAATTTGTCGATAAGGATAATGCGGTGGGGTTGCCTTAAGTCTATATCAGCAAGGCTTCCGCAGGGAAGCGGGAACATGGGGTTTTCAGTCGAGGGGTTTTTCACGTTTAGCGGTGTGTTGCGCCTGGAATGGGAATGAGTATATGAAAGCCTTCTGTGATAACGAAGCGTTTTGCATGATCGAACTGACGGA
>JAOUNV010000244.1 GCA_029880775.1 Nitrospinota bacterium
GCACCAGGGTCAGGAAAATGTCCGAGGAGAATATGGACGCCATAATCCTGGCGGTTTCCGGCCTGTTGCGCATGGAGATGGATAACCTTATCACCGCCCGGCTCGATCCGGAGGAGTTTGTCCCCGCTGTGGCCCAGGGCGCCTTGGGGATCGAAATCCGGAAGGAAGACAGCGCCACCCGCGCCATGATCGACTTTTTAAACCACCCTCCCTCCGCCCAGAGAGTGGCGGCGGAGAGAGCTTTCCTGGCCAGGCTGGAGGGCGGATGTCAGGTGCCTATCGCAGGCCACGCCACACTGGTGGATGGAAAGATGAAGCTGGATGGATTGGTGGGTTCGGTGGATGGAAAGGTGATTTTTCGCGACCAGACAGAGGGAGACCCGGCCGATGGCCCGGCCCTGGGCAAAGCGCTGGCGGAGAAACTGCTGGATATGGGCGCGGCAAAAGTCCTAGCAGAGGTATACGGAGCCCAATAGACCAGGTTGGCAAGGTTGAGTGGCAAGCCGCTGGCGGAGTCCGTAAGCTTCTGCCCGTCCCCGACTGGGTTTGGTGTGGCCTTGACGCCATAACATGGCCTTGACGCCATAACATGGCCTTGACACCGCCCATGGCCGGGCATAGGATTGCCTTACAACAATCATATAAAAGGTAATCGATGCCGGTATCCAAAGCCAGAAGCGCCGCAGTGTATGGCATAGACGCATACCAGGTGGAAGTGGAAGTGGATCTGGCGCCGGGGGCCTTTACATACTCCACCGTGGGCCTGCCGGACGCCGCCGTGCGTGAATCTTCCAACCGGGTCCTGGCCGCCCTGGCCAATTCCGGATTCGACGCCCCCATCAAAAGAATAACCGTGAACCTGGCTCCGGCGGATGTGCGCAAGGAGGGTTCGGTATTCGACCTCCCCATCGCCCTGGCGCTTCTCTCCGCCGAGGGGATTATAGAAGACGGGCTCGACGACACCATCATAGTGGGGGAGCTGGCCCTCGATGGCAGAGTGAAGCCGGTACGTGGCGCCTTGCCGGTCTCCATTCTCAGCCGCGATTGTGGCGCTCGGCGAGTTATCGTCCCGGTGGAAAACGCCGCCGAGGCCGCCTTGGTGGACCGGATCAGCGTCGTCCCGGTTTCCTCGCTGCCTCAGGCGGTGGAGTACCTTACCGGTCGAACAGTTATCGATCCGATCCCTCATTCAGTGGATGGGCTGTTTCGTAAAGAGGCGGGACACGGGCCAGATTTCTCTGAAGTAAAAGGGCAGGCCCATGTGAAAAGGGCTCTGGAGGTGGCGGCCGCCGGTGGGCACAATCTGCTGATGCTGGGGCCACCTGGCTCCGGCAAGTCTATGATGGCCCAGCGTATCCCCTCCATCCTGCCGGACATCACTTTTGAAGAGGCTATAGAGACCACAAAAATCCACTCCATATGCGGCGCCTTGCGTGAAGGAGCGCCCCTGGTGACCACCCGCCCCTTCCGCTCGCCCCACCACACAATTTCCGATGCGGGCCTTATCGGCGGGGGAACCTCCCCTACGCCGGGGGAGGTGTCTCTGGCCCATAACGGCGTTCTCTTCCTGGACGAGCTGCCGGAGTTCCGCCGCAGCGCGCTGGAGGCTTTGCGCCAGCCGCTGGAGGATGGCTCTGTCACTATCAGCAGGGCCGTGATGTCGCTCACCTTCCCCAGCCGCTTCATGCTGGCCGCCGCCATGAACCCATGCCCCTGTGGATATTTCACCGATCCCTCGCGGGACTGCTCCTGCTCCTCGCTGACGGTGCGCAAATACAGGAGCAGGATATCGGGTCCGTTGCTGGACAGGATAGATATCCATATAGAAGCGCCTGCGGTGAAGTATCAGGAGATGGTGGACGCCCCGGAGGGTGAGCCTTCGGCCACGATCCAGGAGCGGGTGAACCGGGCGCGGCTGATCCAGCTGGAGCGTTTTGGCGCCATATCCAAATCCGGAGCGCAGGGGCACAGCGGGGCGCCTGTCTATAGCAACGCCCAGATGACATCGCGGATGATCAAGACGATATGCGCGCTGGATCAGGCGGGGCGGTCGCTACTGAAAACGGCCATGGAGAAGCTGAGCCTCTCCGGCCGGGCCCACGACAAGGCGCTGAAGGTGGCCCGCACCATCGCAGACCTGGACGCCAGCGAGGCGATCCGACCGGAGCATGTGGCCGAGGCGGTGCAGTATCGAAGCCTGGATCGGGAGATATATTAGGGGTTGATATATAAATTGATCATTGCGGTGTGGGCGGTCTTTTTAGCAGCCTCACATATACCCTGGCCGAGGCTGTGTTCCCGAATTCATCGGCGGCGGTGTAGCTGAAATTATATTCCCCCACGGGGCCGGTGATCTGGAGCTCCTGGCCCACCTGGGTGACAGTGGCGTCTCCTCCCGGCTGTGTGAATGAGGCTATGGTCAAGGGGCCGCCACCTGCTGAAGAGTCGTTGTCCAGGACCGGCAGCGGCACGGCCTCTCCAGCAAATCCTGTGAAGCTGTCATCGTTGAGGGTGGGGGGAACCTTGCCTTGCGCCAGATAATCCACATACAGGTATTGCCTCTGCGGGTCGGCGCCTGGGACCGTGGTTTCTATCACCACCGTGTATTGGCCCGGCTCGGCGCCCTGGGCGTTCACTTCCACCTGCTGGCCGCCGGTGACCGAGGCGTTCAGCCCGATGGAGGTTATGATGGAAATGCTCGCATTGGCAAGTCTCGCCCAGGCATTGCGCGCTGTTTCCGCCGGTATTTCGTAGTCGTTGGCCAGCACGTCCACCGTTGTTCTTTCCAGCGAGCCCTGGACAAGCTGGGCGTGGTCGTCCACCACGATGAACCCGGGCGCATCGCCCCCCACTCCTTTTAGAGTGTCGGTAAAGACGACATCACTGCCTTTTACAGTTTCCAGGACAATTGTCAGCAGCTTCGGGGCGCCGGAAATGGAAACCGGGGTGGTTTGCGGATCATGTGTGGGTGGGGCGCCAAGCGTAATATGGCCAACTTGTATAGAACTTTCCTGGTTAAACACCCTGATGATGTACTCACTTGCGAATTCCAATCCATCCGGCACGATCCAGGACACGCTGACCGAGCCGCCGGAATTGCTGGCGCTGTTTATAAAGGCCTGGTATGGCGCGCTGCAGACGGGCGAGCCGTCTGGTGAGGGGTATGTTTCGGTCAGGTTAAGTTTCACATTCGCCGAACGATTCTCATAAGTTGAAATAAGCCCAAACCGCGCTTCCACTTCAATACGGTACTGAAAATAATATGTTCCAGCCGCCACACCTGATGAGCGGTCGAACCCAAGTTGTGGATTTAATTCTGCGGATTTAACGCTGACGCTAGATGCAGAATAAGGCGCCGCGATCCCGCATGCGGGTTGCTCTGAGACATATGTTTTGACAAAGTCCCCGATCATTAGATCATTCCCGGTCACATGGAGGGGAAATTGCGCATCCGTGGAAGTGATGGTGAATTCATCCTGAATTGCAGCGGCCTGGACGCACCCGATGAGGGAGCTTGTGGCGGCGGCCGCAATGGCGGCGATCATGAAGACACGCACGAGCTTTTTCATCAACCTGTGCTCCCATGCGGCGTGGCGGTGAATTCGGACGTCTGGTGGCAGGCCAATCCCTGGTCCGTGGTCCATGCCGCCTGGGAGAGGCCGGACAGTCCCGAATCAATTAACTTGCCATCGAAAACAGCCGCAATCGTATATCCCGATTCTTCAATTGTGGCGGAGAGATGGAACTTTCCATTGGCCTCCATATGGCCCCGGCCGATGGTCTGGCCGTTTTGTTTGAATAAGAGAAATTCCCCATCTTGCAAAATCTCGCCCGTGGTTCCATATCCTTTTCTGGTCAGGGACCCGTCGGAACAGTGGATATTGGCTATCCCCACATTGATGGTATAAACACCGGAAATGGATCCGGGCTGATTAGAGCCGGGGCCCGAACCATCCGATCCTGAACTGCAACCGGCGATGGCGAACCCGATGGCGCAGGCCGCAGCCGGAACAAGACAAAAATAGCGACCGAAAATGATCATGCTATCCCCTATGCACAACCCCATAACAACTGGCAGGTGCTGAAATGAATGTTAGCACATTGTCGCACGGCTCAACACCAGTAATGTAGGGAAATCATGGGTGGTTGTCAAACGCTTGGATAATACAAAGGTAAAGTCTCAGGACCTGGAAAGGGAAAACTGGCG
>JAOUNV010000034.1 GCA_029880775.1 Nitrospinota bacterium
CGCCCCGCGCCTCCTCCCGCGCCCAGGCCACAGCCTGGCCCAGGCTCACAAAGCTTTTTCGCAGGCGCCATCCGTCTTTACCCAGTCGGTTGAAGGAAAGGATGTTCTCCACCAGAAAGCCGAGCCCGTCCACAGCTTCCACTATCCTTCGCGGATAGCCTGGTGTGGGGCTCCCACTCTCCTCGCCATGCTCCATGGTTTCCGCCAGCAGGCGGATGGAGGCCAGCGGTGTCTTTAGCTCATGGGAAACAGTCGCTACGAAATCGGACTTCAGCTCCGTCATTCTGGCCTTGCGCCATTGGGCCAGGATCGCCAACGCCGCGATGATCACCCCCAGCATGCCGCTGGAAAGGACGAAACTGGACTTTAGTCGGAAACGCTTGTCTATCCTGGCGGCATGCTCCGTCAGCTCGCTCGTGTCGAAGCGCTGCGTCTGCCCGGCGGTGCTGGCCAGGGCCGCCAGCGCCTCTTCTCGTTCTGTCATGAAGATCAACTGCAGGTTGATAAGCGCCCAGCCCAGAGCCGCCATGCCGAGGGCCAAAACCGCTATTGTGATCTTCAATCGATCCATCATGAGGGCTCAACCATTATTAGCGTACTCACCGGACCATCCACCCTCCGTGGTAAATTTATCCTTGCGTTTGTCCATGCCTTCCGCGTTGCGCGCAAAATCCATCAGCTCATCCAGATCGTTATCTCGGTTGAATTTTCCGCCGACCTCATCGATAAGTTCCGCCACCTGCCAATACTCCAGGTTCCGAACCCAATAGGAGCCCCGCAGCTTCTCGGCGAACTGCGCCGCCGCCAGGGCCAGCCGGGTGGAGGGGCGGGCCTGCCCGATGGTATTTTTCACAATCGAGCCTGCAAGCTGCAGATCAAGTTGCTCCGATCCACCTGTGTCGACATCTTTGTATCTTACGCGCAACGTCCCGATATCGGCCGGGCCATGGGAAAACTTCACCTCATAGATCGCCGTCACGGAGTGGCCGGAGCCGATCTCCCCCGCGTCCGCTTTTACGTCCTGAAACTGTTCGTCGGTCATGATCCTGTTCTCATATCCCACCAGCCTGAACCGTGAAACGTTCTTCCGGTCAAACTCCACCTGCAGCTTCACGTCTCTGGCTATGACTTGCAGGGCGCCTGTGAGGTTCTCCTCGAAAACACGCTTGGCCTGGGCGGGACGGTCCACATAATAATAGGCCCCGTCGCCATGGTTCGCCAGCTGCTCCATAAGGATATCATTATAATTACCCATACCAAAACCAATGGTGGAGACGGTTATCCCATCCTTTCTGCGCTCCTTTATCTGCTCCAGAATTCCATCGGCGCCGGTGACGCCGGAGTTTGCCACTCCATCGGAAAGTACTATCAGCGCATTGATCCCACCAGGGATAAGAGCCTGGCTGGCAAGCTTATACCCCAGGCTGATTCCCGCCGAGGCGTTGGTGACACCGGAGGGCTCCAGCAGGTCTACGGCGCGTCGGATGCGGCTTTTCCTGTCGCCGGAAGTCGGCTCCAGCGCCACCCTGGCAGTGGAACCGTACTCAACGATGGACACGGAATCCTTTTCCTCCAGCCTGTGGACCAGATACCGCAGCGACCGTTTCGCCAGGCCCAATCTGTTTTCCATATTCATGGAGCCGGAGGTGTCTATTACGAACACCAGGTTGGCGGGTTTGCGGTTCTCTGCCTCGATGACTTTCCCCTTCAGCGCCATCACCAGCGTGTGATAGCCCTTGCGGGTGGGGGAGGGGAACGCCTCCGCCGTCATACGGAAGACCCCATCTTCCGGGGGAGTGTATCCGTAATCGAAGTAGTTGACGAATTCCTCCACCCGAATCGCTTCTTCCGGTGGCATGGCGCCGTTGTGGAAATAACTTCGCGCCAGTGAATAGGAGGCTGTGTCCACATCCGCAGCGAAGGTGGATAGGTTTTCTTCATCCGTGTCTATGGTGGGGTTTACGCCATAATGCTTGAAGAACATGTCGGGGTAGGGCTGGCCGTTGACCGGGCTTGCGGGGGGCGCCTGCCGGAACATCTCCAATTGATACGCTGTGGACGAGTGGGGGGACCTTGCCCTGTACGCGGCGAACTGGGGGATGGTGATGGCGATTATTGCGGCCACGATAATTATCAAGGCGCCGATTGTTAGGATCGTTTTTATATATTTCATGATAAGTCTCCTAAAGTGTTCTGGCTTAATCATAGGAGCGGAAGGCGTAGGGTGGATCATGGGGAGTTCACAGGCATGTCATGGAATTGTCATGAAAGCGGGGAGGCGCGCGCGGGAGAATCCTAAACCTCTTTATCCGCCTTGTTAGTCGCCTCCCTTAAATAATTGTATGCGTAAATACATACAAGATACCGGCTCATTCTCGTCTCCAGGGTCATGACCATCAGCTTTTCGGCGCTTTCAGTTTCTCCTTCGGCCAGCCTGTTCAAAGCCATGGCGTAGATACTCTGGACTGCCTTCTTACTGTCGGTCATGGAAGCCAGCAATTCGGCTTCTGGAGTTTGACCTAGGTAATAGCGGGCCAGTGAACTTTTCCACTGGTCCACATCGGGGGCCTGCAGCCTGGCTTCTATGGTCTTTTTCATTTTCAGGTCTTTTCCGCCGTCCGCCTTCCATGAAACGGCCATCATCACGGTGCCGTCGTCGCGCCGACCCGGAATGGCGTCTCCCCATACGGGGAAAACGGCGAGCGCTTCCTTGTAATAACCAGCCTGATGGAGATGCATGGCAAACCCCAGCAACCTTCTTTTGTCCACAGACAAGACCTCCAACGCCTCGTCCAGAGCGGCCTGGGTGTTGGAAGGATCCTTTTTGGCGATGGCCTTTACATAATTAACGGCGTCGTCATAGGTTGTTTGCGCTGGTGTACCTGTCATCATGGACCGGGCCATTTGCGCCGCCAAGCCGTAGAGCCTGGCCGCCATCAAATTGTCATATAGATCGCGCATGATATCCCGGTCCGCCTTTTTCCCCTCCACGTCAGTCACTATGCTTATGATGTCTTCCGGGGTTCCGTTTTTCTTCAATTGCCTGATCACTCTTTTAAAGTAATAGGTATGATGGTTGTACTTGCGATACCTCTTTAGCGCTCCCACGGCTTTGTTCCTGTCCCCTTGCCGCAGATAATACAGGGCCAGGTCCACAGGCGCGCTGCTGGACTGGTACCTATCCGCAGCCTTGATGAAATAATCCTCCGCCAGGTCCATCTTCCCCAGCGCCTCGGCCGCCTGGGCGTAAAGATCCAGCGTGCCCCCTTGCCAGCTTTCCTTGTTCTTTTCCATCAGATCGAAGGCTTTTTTGGCTTTGCCCTGGGCCAGATAAATTTCGGCAAGGGTGTTTTTGCCATGCACATAAGTAAAAGAGCCATCGTCCCCTTTAAGGAATTCCTTCATCACGGCTTCCGCCTTGGCGTATTCCTTTTTCCCCATATACATTTCCGCAAGTTCGGTCGGTATGGAGCTATCGGTGGCAAGCCCCATCGCCAATATGTAATACTGTATCGCTTCCTTGATCCTCCCCTCATCTTTCATCCACCTGGCCACCGACCAAAGAAAAGTGGAGGACTTCAGCAGAACGTTACTCTCTTCCGCCAAAAGCTTTTCATCCTCATTGCGGAATTTGTTCCAGTAATTGAGAGGATTGTATGGATCCATCTTTTTTGCCCGCTGGTAATAGTCCTGCGATACCAGGTGGTAATAATGCCATTTGTAAAGGTATGCATGGTCTTTCAGCGCCGCCGGAGTGGGGTCGGTCTTTAAACGCAGGGCGCCCAGCGCCATGGCGGTTTGGCCTATCTTGTCTGTTGTGCCCCCTTTGCGCATGTAAAACTCCACCACTTCTTCCAGCAGGCGCCTGCCCGCCGAGCCCAGGGCCACCTTTTTCACCAAGGCGGCGCTCCGTCCGTAATTATCGATTTTCCTTTCATAAGCCATGGCCGTCAGATGAGCGATGGAGGAATCGGGCCACACTTTCCCGATAAGGTCGGCCCAATATTTGGCCTTCTCCAGTCTTGAGTAAACATTTTTCTCCGCCTGAAAGCAGAGATAAACAGCGTCCTTGTTCTCCTCCCCCAGGTAGTCGACGATCAGATTCCGGGTCAGTATCTTCTCTTTCTCTTTCAGATAAAGGGAGGACTCCAGCATCACTTTCTGGATTTTTAATAAGCCCTCCTGCATATCCTCAGTTTCGCCGGTAAGCATGGAAATAGTTGTTCCGATCATGGGCATCGACGCGGCAGGGGAGACTTCCAGCAGTTCCATAGTCAACGTCATGTTCATCGTGCCCACCAGGCTGGCGTATCCGGAGGCTCGCCTGGCCTGGTCCACGCTTCCACAGATTATCGTGAACTCTTTTCCGAAAAGAAACATGGGATAGTTTTCAATCAGGAAGTCATACTTGGGCGCCGCGCTTTGGCAAGTATGAAATTCCCTGGTCAACCTGGCGTCCAGGTAGGCCAGCAGTTTTCTCGACGCGCGCGCTTTTTTCCCCGCAGCAGGGAGCCTGTCGACATCTCGCATCGCCATAACGCTCACCAGCTCATCCCCAGGCTTTGGCTGGCCGGAGATAGCCTTCAATGCCGCGGCGGGGTAGCCCAATCCCATCCACAAAAGCCCCCGGCTGCGGGCCATGCTCCGGTTCTCTTCCTTTATGAACAATGAAGCCAGCAGGTGATTGGCCACGGCGTATGGCGCGACGATCTGGTTCTGGTTCGGCCTGTCGTGGGCGGACTTGATATACGCCAGCCAGGAGAGCAGATCCCCGGCGGCCAGCAATGCGCCAGGCTCCACGCTCTCCGGTCCGGCGGTGTTTCCCAATTTGGAGAGCCCATCTATGATCGACTTGTTGTTTAGTTCACTCATCGCCGTCCGAAATATATTTTTCGAATCGCCCCTCTCTATGCTGATGTCGGTCGTCGGCCTGAAAGCTCCTTTCATTTCCTCCACCGCCTCCGTCAGGGCCTTTGACAACGCCGGAATATTCTCCGTCACCCTGTCTGGATCAGTGGAGAGCAAGGCTTCCACTTGGGCTACTGTACCCTCGGTTTTGATGCTGTACACCAGCCGCCAATCGTCCACCCCCGTCTGCTCCGGCTGATAAGATACGTCCACTTTCTCCGCCTCATCCTGCCTTGGGAACAGCCTGGCGTATTCGCGGACCGCTTCGGCCAGCCCATCGGCCAGCCGCCGGTCGAAATATGGGGCGTGCTCTTTGTCGTAATATTCCAGCAGATCCCCCTTTGGGATGACATACGGTTGGGTTGCTATCGGAGCCGTTGATCTGCTTGGTCGGGGCTTGGTGGTGACGGTATCTTTCGAAGGGCTCAGGTATCCTTGCTGGTATGCCGCTCCCGCCAATAACAGGATAGCCACCAGAGCCAGGATATTTCGTCGGTTCGTCCCCGGCGCTTTTCGTCGGCGCGAAGTGGCGGACACCGGCTCCTGCTCCTGGTTATGCTGGGGTAAGCCGCCACCATCCGCCGATGGCTGGCCAGAATAATCAGTATCGTTTGCCGCTCCTTCCTGATGGAACACAGCTTTGGCCCCAAGTTTCGCCAGAGCAGCCACGATCTTCTCCCCGTTTCGGCGCGAGACCCCTCTTGCCATCACGGCGGGGAGCTTTTGGATCAGGGCGTTTACCTTTGGCCGGTCTTTGGTGGGGTTTTTGGAAAACTTTAAAAGATATTCGACCACACGGCCAGAGCCTTCCGCCCCGACCGGGACCGACAGAATGCGAACCTCACCCCTATCTTTAAGCTCCATAGCACCCCCAGACAATCATGATATTCCTAACCAAGAAAACAGTGGCAATGTAGCATAGTACAACACGCATTCATAGCTCCATCATGCCGGGAACATTAATCTCCTGCTCTCTCGTCCACGTATATCGCCTCGGCGGCGGCCATGCTGAATTCCAGGGATCGGCTATCGTTCCGCTCCATCGCCATGGCGAAAAACTTTTCCGCTTCCTCGCTCCGACCATCGGCCAGCCTGCTGGCGCCCAGAGCGTAAAGAGCCTGGGGCACCTTCCCCGCATCGGCCATCCGCTCCAGCATCTTATCCTCGGCCACATTCCCCAGGTAGTAGCGGGCCAACGACGCCTGCCATGGCCTCACAGAAGCGGCCGCAATCCTTTTTTTCAAAATGGCTTTTTCACTTTGCCCCAGCTTTCCCATTCGCCAAGCGGCTCCCATCCATATGGACGACTCGCCGGAATGACCAGGCAGCGCTTGGGCGTATTGCTGAAACACTTCAAACGCCTCCTTGTAAAAGCCGCGAGTAATCAGCCACGCGCCAAAATAGCGCCATTTCTCCTTGTTGTTTTCCATGGCGCGCATCGCCTCTTCTAGTGCGGCGGCGGCTTTGTCCGGGTCTTCTTTAATGGCGGCCTGGTAGTATCGCCCGGCGAAGTAATATGGCCTATCCTCCAACGGAGCGGACATGTGGGAGTGGGCGGCCATGGCGGCAGCCTTGTAAGCTTTAGCGTCCATCAGCGTCCACCACAGCAGTGGAATCAGCTTCTTCTCCGTTGTGCCATTTCCCACTTCCGCCACGAAATCCAGGACCGCGGAGGGATCCCCCACCTGGATAAAATGCTCCACCGCGCCATGGAAATAGTAACCAGGCGGATTATGGACGGAGTAATCGCGCAGCAGGCTTGCCGCTTCCTTTTTGTTGTTCTGGCGCAGATGAAACATAGCCAGCCGCGCCGGCGCCGGGCCGGAGGGGTATCTCTCCACTCCCATACGGTAATGCATGGCCGCTTCTGTTTTCTCCCCCAAGATCTCCGCCCCCCTGGCGTAGACAGCTATGGACTCGCTCCCCCACGCCCCGTTCACCCGCTTCGCCAGCTTCCGCGCCTCCTTTCCCCTCCCCTGGGCCAGGGACAGCTCCGCCAGCCTGATTCTGGCGTTCAGATAGACGGAAGAGCCATCATCAGTCTTTAAATAATCGAGAAGAACATTTTCCGCTTTGGCGGGCCGGGAACTTTTCTGGTACAGGTCCGCCAGCCGGGCTACCGCCTCCTGGCCGCCGATAAGCCGTGTGCCCCCCTGGTAATACTTCTCCGCAGCGATCATATCCCCGTTATCCTCCGCCCACAGCCCGGCATGGACCAGAAGCGCAGCCGAACCAGGAAACCTGAGCCCACCGATCCTGAAAAGCTTCTCCGCCTCCGGAAGATAGGCCACATGGCGATACAAACGCGCGTCATAGGGATCTTGCTCAAGGGCTCCGCGCGCAAGCTCCCGGCTGATGGGGCGGTACCCCAGCCGCCAATATATTCGCGCCTGCCTCAGCGCCGCGCCCGGCGTGGGGTGAGACTTTGCCCGCAGAGCCTTTATCGTTTGCAAAGCGCGCGGTATGTTCGCCTCCTTGGCGCCGATATGCAGATCGGCCACTTCCTCCAGCAGACGGATATCCGCGGATTCCAAATCTACTGTCCTGGCCGCCTCAAGCGCCTGTCTATCTTCGGCCCGATTCCTAAAGTTCCTTATTCTGGCCAGCATCGCCACCGATGAACCTGGCCATAAGCGGCCGATCACCCGGTTGAAGAAACTGGTCTCGTCATAATTTCCCGAATCGCGGCGCTCCGCCAGAAAGCAGAGATAAGCCGCCTCCTTGATCTCTTCGGTAAGGTACCGGGCAAGGAATGGATATGTGAGTATCCGCTCCTCTTCCTGCAGGCGGGTGGATTTGCCCAGGACTTCTATAGCCAGCGTCACTATTTCTTCCATGCCCGCCTCGCCAGTTTTGGCTGTGGAGACCTTTGCCGCCAGCTCTTTGGTTCTGCCCATCCACTCCAGGTCGGCAAGTTTCTCCGCCAGGTAGAGGCTTCGTCTGGAAACTTCCATCAGATACATCGGCGCCAGGCGGGCCATGGCCTGGCTACCATGGACCGTGGAGTATTCCACTCCCAACATGAAATCGGGGTGATCCTTCAATATAGAAACAAGCTTCTGTACAGATTCCTCTTCCCGCCCAGTTTCGCGAGCCAGTCTGGCGGCCAGATACGCGGAAAGCCTCTTGCTCTTCTGGTCCCCGGCGGTATCGCGCCCTACCGCGTCGCTTTTCACCGCCGTATGGATCAGCTTCCACTCCACGTCAGGGGCGCCGGGAAACAGGGAATACGCCGCCGCCGGATATCCCAGCCCCAGCCACACCAGAGCGCGGCTCCGAGTCAGCGCCGGGTCGCTCGTCTCTACGAACAAAGTCGCCACCAGATGGTTGGCTACAGCCTGCTTCGCCAGCATGTCCGGCAGGGTCCGGGTCTGCTGGGCCGACTTGACATACGCCATCCAAGAAAGAAGATTCGCCGTCCCCAGCAAAGCGCCCGGGTCCGTCTGGGTTGGCCCGATCTTCCTCCCCATGGCGGACATGGCCAAGAGAACAGCAGGAGTATCCATCCACTCCATCGCCTCCGGGACCAACCGGGCCGAGGCGCCTTTGAATTTGCCCACGAATTCCGGCTGTCGGACCGATTTTCCCAGCTTGCCCACCGCCTGGGCCAGAGCCTTGGCCAGAGCAGGTATATTTTTCGCGGTTCTCTTATGATCGGTGAATAGATCCACCTTGACTTCGAATGGCGCCTCTGCTCCCTTCACCTTGTAAGTCAACCTGTATGCCGATGGCTCCGTCTGCCTATGAACCCAGGTCACTTCCGCTTTTGTCGGGGCCTGGGCCTTGGCCGGGGCCGTGGCCTCCGGAAACAGCCTGGCGTATTCGCGGATTGCTTCGGCCAATCCTTCGGCCATACGTCGGTCATACATGGGCGCGTGAGCCATGTCGAATTCGGCCAGCAGCTTCTGCGCCGAAAGGGGGACACTTACTATTGAGGGGATCGGCTTACCGGTGGAGGGAGCGGAGACTATGGTCGGCTGAACCTGTTCCATCGCATTGTCGCCGAGCAGCCATGTGTATGCCACAGCGGCAAATACCGCCATGCCAGCGGTGGCGACCAGCAGTCGGCCATAGCCCCGGGAGGGTACGGCAGGGGAAGTGGTGTCTTCGGCTGTGGGGGGGATCTCCCGCTTCGGTTTGGGCGCCGGTTCTTTCCTCTCCTTCGGCCTGGCTTTGACAGCCTGTTCCGGCGTGGCCACCGGTATCGGCCTGGGGATATGGTTTGGCTGGAATACGGCCTCCGCCTCCAGGGCGCCAAGGCTGGTGATGATTTTTTCCGCAACCTCTCTGGATACATTGCGGACCAGAACAACCGGGGCTTTTTTCAGCAGGGCCTCTACCTGGATCTTTTCCTGGGGGGCTTTTTTGAATATCCGGACCAGACTATCGGCCACCCGCCCCGCTTTTTCCTTTTCCACGGGAACCGAAACAATTGTTATGGTTCCTTTTTCCCTCCCCTCCACGGCTTCCCCTGTCTTATTCTCCACATTTCATGGAAGATGGATAAAGGCAAAATAGCGCGACATACCTGGGCCTGGCAAATGGGGCCGTATGCCGCCAGTCGGGGCATACGCGATGGTGTCTTACTCCTCCACCGGGACCAAAACCATGTCGCCATGTTTATCCTGGACAGGGCTCTTGATCTTTAAAAGCTCGGCCCAGCGCAAAATCGCCGAAGTTATCACCGCAGTGGCCAGTAGCATGATTACAACAGACACCACCGACAAAAAGTATAGTCCATTGGGCAAAAAGTTCCCCGTCACTGTCAAGTATCCGGCGTATAGCGTTATGAACGCCACCACCATGGCGGGGACGCCGGTGATCCACGCATAGCGCGCCTTGCCCAGGCGGATGATCATTGTGGTGCCCACACACAAGGCGATGGAGGCCAGCAGTTGGTTGCTCATGCCGAAGACGGGCCAGATGGTGGTTATGTCCCCCATCACCACAAGGTAGCCC
>JAOUNV010000245.1 GCA_029880775.1 Nitrospinota bacterium
TGCTATCCGCTCGTTATCTTTCATCCCCAGGGCGGCGGCGAATCGCCCGAACAGCTCCACCCTTTTCCCCCAAGGGGAATCCGGCTCATCGTCCAGATCAGTGTAATCAGCTTTGACCAACCTTTTATACAGCAAGCTGCCCCGCACTTCCGTCCCTTCCATAAACCGGATCGGCCTGGGCAGAACTTGTCTGCCCCCCTTCATCAGCAACAGCCCATCGTCCGGCATCAGGGGATCCTCGGCGGTGACATGAATTCTTTTAAGGCTCCGTTCCATGGCCTCGGCCAGCTTCGTATGCAGGGTCTTCCCGGCGTAAAACGTCAGCGCCGTGCGCCTGGCCTGCAGCTCCTCCGCCGCCTCTGCCCGCTCCCGGACGAACACCAACTGGAGGCTGGCCAGCCCCCAGGCCAGGGCCGCAAGCCCCAGCCCGAAAGCCGCCAGCGTAGGAAAATACCGCCTGGTCATCTTTTGCTCACCTGGTCACCGGCAGGTTGTCGAAATTCATCAGAGCCAATGGCGCGTCCTTTTCGAACTTATCGCCCCGGCGGTCCAGCCCCTTGGCCCGCTGGATCATGTCCCGCAGTTCCACCACGTCCTTACGGTCGGCCAGTTGGCCGCCGATCTGGTGGCTCATGGCCAGCAACTGGTTGTAATCCACATTGCGGACCCAGTATGAGCCGCGAAGTTTTTCCGCGAAGGCGGCGGCCACCAGGGAGAGCCTGGCGTATGGGGGCGCCGATTCGATCGTAACCTTTACGATCTTGGAGGAGAGGTTCCGCTCTATCAGAGTGGACTCGCCGCCTTCCGGTTTCTTATAGCGGACACGCAGGGTTCCGAAGTCTCCTTCAGTTTTCCTGAACTTCACTTCGTATATGGCCGTCACGGAGTGTCCGGCGCCGATCTCCCCAGCGTCGATCTTGTCGTTGGCGAAGTCCTCTTTCTCCAGCGCCCGGTTCTCATAGCCCAGCAGGCGATAGCGGGAGACCTTTTCCTTGTCAAACTCCACCTGGATCTTCACATCCTTGGCGATCACCTGCAGCATCCCTGTCAGGTTTTCCACAAACACGCGGCGGGCTTCCTCTTCCCGATCCACGTAAAAGTAATTGCCATCCCCCTGGTCCGCCAGGGTTTCCATCAGTGTGTCGTTATAGTTGCCCATGCCAAAGCCTATTGTGGAGATGGTGATCCCCATGTCGGCCTTGTCTTTAACGGTCTTGTAAATAGCGTCCCCGCCAGTGGCGATGCCGTTGTTGGCCACACCATCGGAGCAGAGGATCACGCGGTTGATTCCCCCTTTTTTCATGGCGGCGGCGGCCATGGAGTACCCCATATGTATGCCCGCCTGGGCGTTGGTGGAGCCGGTGGAGCGCAAGTTGTTGAGCGCTCGGAGGATCACACTTTTATTTCGACCGGAGGTGGGCTTCAGCACCTCGTAGGCGGTATTGCCATAGGCCACTATCCCCACCGTGTCGTCGTCGCGCAGCTGATCCACCAGATGACCCAATCCCTTTTTCACCAGCCCCAGCCGGTTCTCCGTCTCCATGGAGCCGGAGGTATCCACCACGAACACCAGGTTGGCCGGTTTGCGGTTCTTCGGGTCCACCACTTTGCCTTTCAGCCCGATATGCAACACATGGTATCCCTGGCGATTGGGGGAGGGGAACGCCTCCGCGTTGAGGCCGAACGCCTTTTCGGCGGGGGGTGAGTAGCCATAGTCGAAGGCGTTTACGAACTCCTCTACGCGGATGGCGTCCTCCTCGGGCAGGTGACCCCGGCCCAGGTATGACCGGGCCACGGTGTATGAAGCGGTGTCCACATCCACGGAGAATGTGGAGAATGGCTCTTCCTCTGTGTCTATGGTGGGGTTGACCCCGTAATGCTTGAAATACATGTCGTGGAATGGCTTATCGTTGACCACCTTGAGCCGGGCGAAGGGGGACACAGGTTCAGCCGGCGTGGCGGGAGGGGAAGCCATGGGAGAACGCTTGCCCGCCGATTTGGCTAAATCCGATGGCCTGATATCCCTCAGTGCCATTCCGGAACTGGAATGGCCCTCGGAGTCGAGTGGAGCGCCAGCCGTGTTGCCATACATCATATCCGGCTTGGACGATGAAGGCGCTTGCCGGGCTGGGGCCGGGGCTCTGGCGATTTTCTTCCTTTTTTTGGCGGCGACCTTTCCATCCGGCTTCCTTATATACAGATGCGCGTCTTCCACCACCATGGAGCCTGTTGTGCTGCCGGATAATTCAGATTCGCCCTTGCCAGCTTCCACTTCGCCCAATTTGGGTTGCTCTTTGTTCTTTTTCAGTCCCGTGGGACCATCCGGTCCCACGGGACTTTCCGCCCGCATTTCCTGCTTCCTCTTATCTCCTTCCTTGGCAGCTTCCTCTTTCAGGGGAGCGGATATCAAGTCTTTGTCTACACGTCCGCCTTGAGATTCCGGCTCCGACCGCTCCTGGTCATGGCTCGCCACCTCCTTGCGGGCGCACCCATCCATCAAGACCAAACCGCCCGCCATCATGGTGAATACCAAAAAAACGGCCACAGCCTTATATCTTCCCAACTTTTGAGAGTCTGTCATGTCAACCTCCTGGTGTTTTTAATCTTGAGGACAGCATAGCCAAACGCCGCCGGAGAAGGGTCACGACACGCCAACGGTATTGTTAAGATTGTGTCATGGAAGCAGTCCCGAGAAAAGCGCTACGTTCAGGTCCGGCTTTGAGGCTAAGCATGGTACAATCCGATTATTCGTGGGCGCCCCAACGGGGCTTAATAAGGAAGACGGTTGAAATCCGTCGCGGACCCGCCGCTGTGACCGGGGACAAAACCCTGATATTAGCCACTGTCCTTTCGATAAAAAGGATGGGAAGGCTCGGGGAGTAGGACGATCCGGAAGCCAGAAGACTTGTCACGAATATGAGGGATCGTGGTCTTCCAGGACCAGGGACGCGATCCTGTTCGAGGAAATGGTTACTCCCGGACTTTGTATGAGAGGTCCGTTATTTTTCGCCGAAAGGCATAAAACGGAGTATACACAATGACCATTTCCAAGAACGCTCAGCAATCCAGGGATTTACACGCATTTACACCCGATCTTCGCGACGGGGTGTACCAGGCCATTCTCCGCAGAAGGGACATGAGATCCTTTTTGCCCGATCCTGTCTCTCCAGAAACTCTGGGCCGCGTGTTGGCCGCCGCCAGCCACGCCCCATCTGTGGGCTATATGCAGCCATGGGACTTCACTATTGTCCGAAACCAGGAGACACGCCAGAGCCTGTGGCGCCATGTGGACCAGGAGCGCCGCGCCGCCGCCGCCGGGTTTGAGGAATCAAAGCGAGAGGAGTACCTGTCCTTCAAGCTTGAAGGGATTAGGGAGGCGCCGTTGAACTTGCTTGTCACTTGCGACACGAAGAAGAACGGCCCGGCGGTCGTAGGCAGGAACACTATCAGGGAGATGGACGTATACAGCGTGGTGTGCGCGGTGCAGAACCTGTGGCTTGCGGCCCGGGCCGAAGGGCTGGGCGTGGGATGGGTGAGCATACTGCGGAACGAAACTCTGCGGGAAATATTCAAAATTCCGGACCATGTGATACCGGTGGCCTACCTTTGCGTGGGATGGGTCAAGGAGTTCCCCGAGGATCCACTTCTCCGGGCTATCGGATGGCTGCCATACCGTCCAATGGAAGATATCGTTTTCTCAGAAACCTGGGGTGAGCGCCCTTCATCCACGGAGTTTAAAGATTTACGCTCCGGTCTTAAAGGGAAGCTTGGCTGCTGACCTGTGTAGAACGAGCTTGCGCCGTACCCGGTGGCAATAGCTGGCCGGGGCGGCGCAAGCCTCCCGCTTCCGCTGATTTACACCGAATTATACCTACTTCCGCTTCTCCCATCCCTTATGCAGCCCATGGTCTTCTTTTTCAAAGCTTTTCACCTTATTACCAGATTTGCTTTTCTCGAATTCGGGAGAGTCCTTCTTGAATTCCTTTGATCTCTGGGTGGCGCCGGTAGAATAGGGTTTGGATTCCGATTTTTCATAACTTGTTTCCCTGGCTCTTTTGTCGCTCTTCCAGCCAGGTTTTTTGTCTGCAGCTCTATATTTCTGAAAGTACTCCCGCTCCCAGCTGGCGTCGGACCACACTCCATGCTTTTGCAGCCTGGCCTTCTCCTGGGTCTGAGCCAGGTGGTCGTCCAGG
>JAOUNV010000246.1 GCA_029880775.1 Nitrospinota bacterium
CCTGGCTGGTTGTGTATATACCCAAGCTCAACCGTTTGCGATCTCTCCGCCTCCAGATCCGGGTTGCCCAGCCTGCCTACTCCAGAGGTGGGGGAATAAAGTTCGGCAAAGGTGGGGGGGCGGTAGGCATGGGCGTATTGCGCCTTAATGATATGCGGCCCACGCCGCCATACACCGGCCAGTCGGGGCGAAACGCTGGCGCCCGCATCGTCGAAATCGTCGCTCCGAACTCCCAAAGTCACGTTCAGATTTTCAGATACGGCTATCTGATCCTGCAGCGCCATGCTGATAATCACGCGTTCCTTGCCGGGAGTTAGCCAGTTTAGATCCTCACCTTCATAACGCCTGGGCGAAGCAATGGAGGCTCCAGTCTTGGGATCGAAGTTAAATTCCTGCCACACACCCTCCATCGCTACTCTGGAATATTGCGCCTGGGCCAGCCACTTCTGGCGGTTCCATCCATTGTACGAGGCTTCCACACCGGCGCCGGTTTTGCGTTCGCCGTAATAGTTGCTTAACAATCCCCCATCGGCAGGCCCAGGTGGCGGGGGGGGAGCGCTAGGGCTCGGAGGCCGCTGTGTCGGAGCGCCGGGAGGCGATATCATATGGTTTTTCACTTCGAAAGTATTCTCCGCGGCGTCGGCGTATATCTTGATTTTCAGTTTATCAGTCGGATCGGCCTTATACGTCACACGCGCCAAGCTCAGATTTTCCTCTTGCCAACCCTCAGTATCCCTTGATGGTAGGGCTATCATTCCATAGTAGTGCCTGCGCGCATTCTGAGCCAGAAGCTCCACCCCCCCCACTCCAAGCCTGATAACGCCCAGTGTGTGATCCTCCTCATCATCAATGGGGCCTGGGGAGAGAGTATATTGGCCGCTCACCCCATCAGACGCAAAATGATCCGGTCCAGAATCGACACCAGACCCGTCCGTCTGCCAAGTCGAGCCATTGAGATAGAAAAAGGCTCCAGATTCTGGGTTTTCATAACTATAAGACAAGCCGCTGCCAGAAGTCCCGAAAGCTCCGCCGGAAATGTAAGCCCGGTTGCTCTGTTTCGTGATGATGTTTATCACACCGGAATAGGCGAACTCTCCATGAAGCGAGGCGCCTGGACCACGGATTATTTCTATCCGCTCCACTTGTTCAATGGGAATAAAGAACGCTGATGTGGCGGATCCATCGAAAGTCTTGTTAATGGTGACGGAGTTTAGCTGGATCTGGACATGCCCCGAATGGTGGCTATTTCCTATTCCCCGGATAATGGTCATCGGGTCACCGGCGTTGTTTACAGCGAATTCCACACCAGGGGTCATCGATATCGCCTCGCCCACAGTGCGCGCGCCGAGAGCCTCCATCCGCTCCCCATGCAAAAGGGTGATGATGCCGGGAACGAAGTCAGCGTTCATCTTCTCTTTTGTGGCGATCTCCGTTTGAGTCTCAATCAACGCCAGCAGCTGGCGCATCTCGTCCACCTCCCCAGCCATGGCGGCGCTCATTTCAAAACCAGACATGCCCGGCCCGGAGGCTTGAATCGCCCCAGGGTTACAAACGAATAATGAAATAATAAAAACAAGACCTAATAGGCGCATGATCTCCCTCAATCTGATATGCATTCCCCCTAGCACCCATTTGCGTAGGCGCCCACCATACTAATTCCAAGTACAGGTGGTTTTCAATGATTTACTTGGATAGCGGGGCGCTTGCGCCATCATGGAGGGAAGGGGATCTCTTTGGAAAACGGGCCGGAACTGGGCCACAAAGCGGCGGAAGTAAACGGAAAACGAGTCGGCTAAATGGAGGCCAAGGCGCCTGACGCGCTGATAATATGGGTGTCGATTCCCATCTGCTCCGCAGTGTATCCCAAAGCCAGGCCGATCAACTGCTGAATGTGGATCACAGGCATCCGCAAGGTCTCGTCGATCTCCGGCTGGTACGCGTCCATGTTCAGGTGGCACAGCGGACACTGGGTCACCAGACAATCCGCCCCAGATTCCTTGGCGGACCTTATCACGGAGCCGGAGAGGGTGAGTGAGTTTTGCTTGTTCATCATAATGATAGGGAACCCGCAACATTTGAGTCGGCCAGGGTAGTTGACCGTCTTGGCGCCAATCGCCTCCAGGATTCGCTCCATCTCGTCCGGGTCGTCCGGGTTCTTCAGGTCGGAATACTCGTGGGGGCGGACGGAGTAACAGCCATAAAAAGCGGCGGCCTTCAGCTCTCCCAGGGGCTTCACCACCTGGCCCTTAAGCTTGTCCAGGCCGTAATCCTCGATCAATATTTTGGCGAAATGGCGAACCTTGGCCTGGCCTTTATACTCCCGTCCGGTTTCGCTTTTCAACACATCATTGACCCGAGCCATATACTCCGGCTCCTTGGCCAGCCGGGCCTGGGCTTTTTTGTGTACACCCTGGCAGGTGACGCAGATGTTCATGATATCCATCCCCCGCTCCTCGGCCAGGGCGAAAGTCCTGGCGTTGACGGTGTCGGACACCATGACGTTGTCTTCTCCCCCCACGCCGGCGCCACAGCAGGCGGCGTCTTTCATCTCGAAAAGATCGATACCCAGTTTCTGGCAGACCAGGTTCGTGGAGGTCAAAAGCTCCCTGCCGGCGCCTTTGGCGACGCATCCTGTGTAAAACGCATATTGTAAAGCCATCGTCATAGCCCCTTAATCATCACCATCGGTTTTAGTCCCCGTTCCGCCAGCACTCTTTCGCAGCTCATGGAACCTTTTGAAAATCCGCTTCACCTCGCCCACTTTATCTATCCAATGTGGAAGCATGGGAGGAGCCTTACGCTTTAACATCATCCGGAGTCCCACCGGCATTATGCCCAGGATCCCGGGTATATTGAAAAATCCGACACTACGAATCGGCAGGTAATTTTCGTTGAGCGCTCCGAACCAGCGCATAGACTCGCGGAAGCCCAGCGCATGCCGGGCGCCGGGGCTGTTGGTAATCCCCGCCTTCATCACCGCTTCGCGGGTCTCCTCGATCCTGGCCAGAGGCTTGGTCTCCGTGGGGCACCGGGTGGAGCATTCGCCGCAATGGGTGCAGTCCCACACTCCGTTAGGCTCGGTGATCCTCTCCATCCGCTCCTGGCCTTTGGCGTCCCTTGTGTCGAATATGAATCGATGGGCCTTGGCAAGAGTGGCCGGGCCCAGAAATTTCTTGTCCACTTCCAGCACGTTGCAGTCCGACCAGCAAGACGCGCACAAGATGCATGTGGTCACATCGTCGATCAATTGGAACTGGGTCGGTGTCTGCAGTCTTTCGCGCTCCGGTTCATCCGCCAGGTTCGGCTGCAGCCACGGGCTCACCTTACGCAGCGAACCCCAGAAAGGCTCCAGGTCCACCACCAGATCGCGGATCACCGGGAAGTTGCCCAGAGGGTCCAGCTGGATCACGCCATTTTTCACCAGGCCCGCCGCCTGGGTCTTGCACGCCAGCAGAGCGTGGCCATTGGCGCGCATGGCGCAGGAGCCACAAATGGCCGAACCGCAAGACATGCGGTAAGCCAATGTGCCGTCCTGGGTTCCACGGATATTGTTCAGGCATTTCAAGAGGGTGTCCCCCTCCTCCAGCGCCAGCTTGTATTCGTCATATCGCGGAGATGTGTCCTTGCCAGCCTCGAACCTGTAGATCCTGAAAGTGATCTCGGACATTAGTATTTCCTCTCCTCCGGTTGGAACCGGGTGACACGCACCGGCCGATACTTAAGCTCGTATCCGCCATCCTCGGTCCTGAAAGCCATAGTGTGTTTCATCCAGTTGCCATCGTCCCTATCGGGGAAGTCGTTGCGCGCATGGGCGCCACGGCTCTCCTCGCGGGTCTGGGCGCCAGCGACTATCAATTCGCTGTACTCGAGCATGTGCCCAAGCTCCAGAGCCTCCGTCAGGTTAGTGTTGAATACACCTTTTTTATTGTCCACCTTCACGTTGCGGAACCGGTCCTGCAGTTCTCTTATCTTTTCGTGGGCCGCTTCCATTTCGTCTTTGCCGCGGTAAACCCCCACTTTATCGGTCATGGTGGCTTGCAGATCCTCGCGAATGCTGGCCAGGTTCTCCGTTCCCTTGTTATGCAGGACCTCGTCGATCTCCCGCCGGGCGGCGGAAATTTCCCGGCTCTCGTTCACCGGAGCCCACTTGGCGTCCAGGGTGACCTCTCGCATCTTCTT
>JAOUNV010000247.1 GCA_029880775.1 Nitrospinota bacterium
GAAGGCGCATCCGGACGATTCGGCGGCGGCCGCCATGGAGATCATGGAGAACCGCCAGACCCAGATATCGATATTGCCAGTGGTGGATAGCGATGGCAAACCTCTGGGAATACTCAGGCTGCACGATATCATACGCTCCGCGCTGTAACCTGCTCGCGGGCATGCTGGCAGGGCGGGCGCCCTTGAGGCTATTTCACCGTTCTGATCTCATGCCTTCACGAAGCGCCGCACCCTCGGGATGAAATCGTTGGCCACCACAGGCTTTAGCACAAAGTCGTTGGCCCCCATGCGAAACGCTTTCTCCCGCGCGTCGATCTCGTCGCTGGAGGTGAACACTATCACCGGCACATTTTCCATGGCTGGGCTTTTACGGATGAACTCCAGCAGGGCGAACCCGTCCATATGCGGCATCACGATATCGGTGATCACAAGGTGGGGTGTGGACTCGGCCAGCCGGTCCAGCGCCTCGCGCCCATTGGCCGCCTCGATCACGTCCACTTCCATGGCGCGCAGCTGGTCCGCCACCTCCATGCGAGACACCTCCTGATCATCAACCACCAGCACTGTCGCTTTCGCTTCCGGTAACCTGAGGTAGAACGTGGCGCCTTCGCCTTGCTTGCTCTCCACAGTGATATCGCCGCCGTGGGCCTTCATGATGTCGTGGCACAAAGGCAGGCCAAGGCCCATCCCTTTTTCCCCTTTGGTTCCGGTGGTGGAGGTCTTTTTGTTTGTGGTGAACAGTTCTGGCGCCAGGCCCTCCCGAATACCCGGCCCTGTGTCGCTGATGACGAGGGAGCCCTGCTTATCTTGCAGGGCGGAGATCGTTACAGAATCACCTTCCTTCAGGAACTTCACCGCGTTGCCGACCACGTTCTGGATCACTTCGCCGAATAAGTGGTTATCGGCGAAGATCCGGTGGCCAGCGGGAATATCCGTGTTTATGGTGATGCCTTTGTCTTGGGCGGCGAGGGCAACGTGGGAAGTGCAATCCTCCAGCAGGTACCTGGTCAGTATAAAACGCTTCACTACACGCATCTGGCCGGTGCGCAGACGGCTGACATCCAACAATCGGTCGATCATCCTGACGAGGGAATGGCAGTTGCTCACGGCGCGAGTGAGGTAGAATATGTCCGAATCCTTGACGGCGCCGTCTATTTTGCTTTTGAGTATCTCCAGCATCCCCATGATGTTGCCCAGGGGCGAGCGCAGGTCGTGGGAGACTAATGTGACGAACTGATCCTTGAGCTTGTTGGCTTTCTCCAGGGATTCTTTCGCCTCCAACAGCGCGTCTTCGGCAAGTTGGCGCTTAGTTACATCCATTCCATTTATTACCACATATTTAACCTTGTCATCAGATTTGACCGCGGAAAATGTGGACAGCGCTTTTACTATTTGCCCATCCGGAAAAGGAACCCAATATTCTAGTTGGAATGATTCACCGTCATTTACAATTTTGTCCATAAGATTTTGGGTAACGGTTATATCACCCTCGGGAATATATACAAATTCTTTCCAATGTCTGCCCCGGATGATTTCATTTGAATCACCAGACAAGTCGTGCAGGCACTGGTTGGCCCATACAACAAGTCCCTCCGGGTCCAATGCGGCGACGGTGGTTTTCAGAGAGTCGAGCACAGAAACGAAAAAATCTCGATCTTGCTCCGCCTCCGCCAGTTTTGTTTCAAGTTCCTTTACGCGCTTTTCGAGCATGATACTCTGTTCCATAGTCCTCCCCCTTAGCAACCAGAAGCCCCAACGCTTCCTTTATCCAACGGCAATATGTGTATTGTTGTAATTCATTCTATGCGAAAAAAAGGAGCGTGAAATATGAATTTACATGGCGATGAATATTTATTTTTACATGACCTTGAGGCTAATAAAACAGCCCCATCCAGAGGCGCCAAGTGTCCATTTCGTTGCAAATATGGCGAGATGGTAATTGCGGCGCAATCCAAACTTCACAAAAACAAAAGGTTATAAAATTAGCCCAGTCTATAACGGGGCAAATCTTTGCCGGAACGGAATCCGTTGCCTGGCTGCTGGTAGTCTCTGATAGATTGTCTATTCAGATAACAAGATCACTCGCGCCGCCTTCTTTACACAAGCTTGATAGCGTCCACAGGGTTCACCCTCCCTGCCCGCCAGGCAGGATACACGCCAGACAGCAAGGTTGCGATCACCACTATCACGGCGATGGCAAAAGCGTTCTCTGGATAGATCTCCACCTTTAAAATAGAGTCCATCCCGATCCCGGCTATATCCACCTTCTCCCCGCCATATATGGCGCTCATGTCTATGCCCGTTGTGTTGAGATAATGATATGGCCAGAGAGTCATAATCACAGAGACGGCCAACCCCACCAGGGCCAGCCAGAAGCATTCTAGCATCACCAGGCCAAAGAGCCGCCATGGCGCCAGGCCGATGGCCATCATAATGCCGAACTCCCGCAGGCGCTCCATGACGCTTACGAATACGGTGTTGAAGATACCCGCCGCGCATAGAGTCAGGATCAACATCTCGAAAAAGACCATGCCCCCCTTCTTCATGGCGATCAAGGAGTCCAGGTCCGGCTGGGTCTTCTGCCAGTTCAGCACCGCGTCTTCCCCCTTGAGGCTCTTGATCAGCTGTCTTGCCACTGCTCCGCTTTTGCGATTGTCCCGCAAGAATACCGCCACCTGGGTGGCTTCGTCTGGCGCGTATCCCAGCTCCTTGCGGACCGAGCCTATGGGCAAAAGGCATAGCCCCAGGTCGACCGAAGGGGAGCCGGATTTGATGATCCCTGTCACACGGGCCAGGCCATGGACGATCTCTCCATTTTTATTGCTCATGGTATAGACAACCTTTCGGCCAAGCTTCGCGCCCAGGTTCCGGGCCAGCGTGGCGCCCAGCAGGATGCCGCGTTGACCGGGAGAAGTGAAACCTCTCCCTTCTTTTACAGCCTCCAGTATTGAGAGGGTGCTTGTGTCCTCTTGCGTGGGATCGTAGGCGATGAAGCCAGCCCCGAAGCTGTCGTAGGCCGTGGAGAGCAGGGTCTGGCCGACGATGCGCGAAACTACCCTGTCGACATTTTCGTTCTTTTTGGCCAGAGCCGCTTTTTTGTCCGTGTCCGTGACGGTGCGGGTGAGAGTTGGCTTGTCCGCGTACTCTGGGTGCTGAATGGTGACATGCCCGCCCCCCACGCGCGCCGCCATGTCGACCACATCCTTCCATATGCGGTCGTTCATGCCGGTGCCGATGACGGAGAGCATAACCGCCAGGGAGATGGACGAGAGGGTGATGATGGTGCGGCGCTTATGGCGCCATAGGTTGCGCCACGCCATTTTCGCCAGACTGTAAAATCCCATCATCCACTCCAATCAGTTATAGCGCATGGCCTCTATTGGTTTGATAAAGGCGGCCTTCACCGATGGGTAAAGGACAGCTAAGGAGACCACGCATATCATAATCACAACAGGCGAGATGAAGGACTGGGGCGTCACCACAGCCTTCCACTCACTGGCCATGGCGATGCCCATAAAGGTTAAGCCAGCCAGGCCTTTCATATCTATGCCCACAGTGGAGAGATACCAGAGCAGTGGGATGCTGAGAACCGCGCCGATGGTGATGGCCATCATGACCTGCATCATGCTCTCAATGTAGATCAGCAGCAGCACTCTGCCGGGTCCGGCGCCGAGGGCCTTGAAGAGCCCGAACTCCTTGACGCGCTCGAAAACCGCCATCAGCATGGCGTTGGAGATAACGATCCCCACCACCACGTTCAGGATTATATACATGAATATGATCATGCCCCTGGTTGAATCGATCATGGAGGCCAGGGCCGGGATGAGTTGGCGCCAGGTCTGTACATTGCGCTCCCCCACCGCCTTCTGGGCGGCTTCCCGTAGCTTCGGTAGCGGCACGGCGAGCTGGCGCTTTATCAGTATCTGATGCGCGCCTTCGGTATAGGACATCAGCTGGCGAAACGCAGGAGCCGTCATGAAAAAGCCGGCCCGATCGGTCATCTCTCCAACTGAAAGCAAGACTCCACGTAAGCGATAGAGATCATTAGCCATGCTGCCGTCCGCCGCCTGGGAAAGCACTACCAGCTCACCACCTAGCTCTACACCAAGTGTGTTCGCCAGCTTGCGGCCCAACACCACCCCGCTTGGGTCATTGGGATCCAGCCACTTGCCCTTCAG
>JAOUNV010000248.1 GCA_029880775.1 Nitrospinota bacterium
ATCCCTTATCCTTATTATGCTTTGGGCCATCCGGGCGACTTCCATTTCGTGGGTGACCAGCAGGATGGTGGTCCCCGCTTTATTCAGGTCCAGGAACAGGTCCATGATTTGTCCGCCGGTGACCGAGTCGAGGTTGCCGGTCGGTTCGTCGGCCAAAATGATCGAGGGCTCCGTGACCATGGCGCGGGCGATGGCCACCCTTTGAGACTCACCGCCGGAGAGCTGGTTTGGAAAATGCCCCATCCTGTGCCCCAGCTCCACCTGCTCCAGCGCCAGGGCCGCCTTTTTTTCCGGATACCGCTCCCTGCGGTAATAGAGGGGCATGCAGACATTTTCCAGGGCGGAGTAGCGCGCCAGCAGGTTGAAACTTTGGAACACAAATCCGATCCTCCTGTTGCGTAGGTCGGCCAGTTCGTTTTCCGAAAGACCTGTGGTGGGTCGGCCATCGATTTTATACTCCCCTGCGGTGGGGGTGTCCAGCAGGCCGATAATATTCATCAAAGTGGTTTTGCCGGACCCGGATTTTCCCATCAGGGCGCGATAGTCTCCGGGGGCGATGGAGAAGGATACCCCCCGCAACGCCTCCACCGGGGCTCCGTTGAGCCGGTATGTTTTCTTTATGTTTGAAAGCTCGATCATTGCCTGATGGGGGGCTTGATCAGCACCATTTCTCCCTCCTTCAGGCCGGTGGTCACCTCTGTTTCAAAGCCGTTTGTTTCCCCCAGGGTCACCTGGCGCACGATATTCCCCTTGGCGGTTTTCACTGTCACGGCGCCCTTTTTTTCGTCATCGGGGTCATAGGCCACCGCCTCGTCCGGGACGATCAGCGCGTTCGGTCTTTTGCGCAGAATAATATCCACATTGGCGGTCATCCCAGGCCGCAACAGAGTTTTTCGGTCGCCCAGGATCTCCACCTTCACCCGGAACACCGTGATGTTGTCGCTGGTCTCCCCCACGGGGTATATCCTCTGAACCACGCCATCGAATTCCTGTTCAGGGTATGCGTCTACGGAGACGGTGACCTTTTGGTCCATGGCCACCTGCCCGATATCGGTTTCATCCACCAGGGCGTAAACGTATAACCGGGTTAAATCCGCCACCACCAAAAGCCTTGTGCCTCCGGTGACGGATGTGATCCCGGATGTGATGATCTGGCCTCGCTCCACGGTCTTTTCCACTATCACTCCGTCGATGGGTGATTCGATCACCGTCTCGGCCAGCCTCTCCCGGGCGTCCTCCACCACCAGGCTCGCCTTTTCGATTATGGCCCCGATCTGGCTCACTCTGGCCTGGGCCACCGCCGCATGGGCCACGGCGCTATCCAGCTCCTGGCCGGAGATCAATTGCTTTTCCAGCAGAGTCCGCGTTCGCTTCAGGGCCAGGTTTTTTTCCAAAAGGTCCGCCTTGGCCGATTCCAGCTCCGCCCTGGCCTTGGAGAGGTCCGCTTCCATCAAGGCCACATTGCGTTGCTCGGTTTTTTGGTCCAGACGGATGAGAACCTCCCCTTTTTTCACGGAGTCGCCAGGTTCGTGGGGGAATTCAAGTATTTCTCCGGAGGCCTTCGATTTGACCTCCACCTTATACTCCGGCTCCACCACGCCCGTGGCGGAGACAGAGACCACGAGATCGTCCCGGACAACCTTGTGGGCTCTCGGCTCTTTTTCCGGCTTTCCATTGGCGCCGCCATTACAGGCAAGCCCCGCAAAAACCAGGGCCGTCAGCAAAACGTATATTCGATATGGGGTCATGGAAATTGATTGTATCATCAGATGACCTTGCCGCGAAATGGGGCCCTAAATCTGATAGAATGTCTTCAACCTCGAATATCTGGGATCAGGCGCCGACTGTGGCTGCAATGATCCCGCGAAAAGGAAAATCTATGCCTTCGAAAAAAGTAGTCCTTGCGTATTCCGGCGGACTGGACACCTCCGTGATTGTCCGCTGGTTGATAGAAAACTATGACGTGTCCGTGGTCTGCTTCGCGGCGGACCTGGGACAGGGGGAGGAGCTGTCCGGCCTGGACAAGAAGGCCAAGGAGACCGGCGCGAAAAAATGTGTGATTTTGGACTTGAAGGAGACCTTCGCCAAAGATTACGTTTTCCCCATGCTCCGGGCCAACGCCGTGTATGAGGGGACATACCTGCTGGGCACCTCCATCGCCCGGCCACTGATCGCCAAGGCCCAGATGGAAGTGGCCGCAAAGGAAGGCGCCTTCGCCGTTTCCCACGGGGCCACCGGCAAGGGAAACGACCAGGTCCGCTTCGAGCTGGCCTACTACTCCATAGACCCGAAAATTACCGTCATCGCCCCATGGCGCGAGTGGGAACTGGTCTCTCGCGAAAAGCTACTCGATTACGCCCATCGGTGGAGCATTCCCGTCTCCACCAGCAAGAAAAAGCCGTGGAGCATGGATCGCAACCTTCTGCACCTCTCTTTTGAAGGGGGAATTCTGGAGGATCCATGGGCTCGCCCCCTGGAAGAGATGTTTGTTCTCACCGTTTCTCCCAAAGAAGCGCCGAACAAGGAAACAATCCTGGAGATCGAATACCAGAACGGCGATCCTGTGGCGGTGGATGGCAAGAAAATGAGCCCCGCCAAACTGATGGAACACCTAAACCAGGTGGCCGGAGCCAACGGCGTGGGCCGGGTGGATATGGTGGAGAGCAGGTTTGTGGGGATGAAATCTCGTGGGGTTTATGAAACTCCAGCCGGGACCGTGCTCCACGCCGCGCATCGGGCGGTGGAGTCTATCACCCTGGACCGGGAAGTAATAAAGATCAGGGACTCTCTGATCCCGAAATACGCAGAGCTTGTCTATAACGGATTCTGGTTCGCCCCGGAGCGCGAAGCGTTGCAGGCGCTGGTGGACCAGACCCAGCAGCCGGTGACTGGGACAGCCCGAGTGGCGCTCTACAAGGGGAGCGTGACCGTGATCGGACGGAAGGCGCCCAAGAGCCTGTTCGACCCCGCCATGGCCACCTTCGAAGAGGATAGTGTGTATAACCAGGCGGACGCGGAGGGGTTTATCAAGCTAAACGCCCTGCGTCTGAAGATTCGCGCCGCGCTGGAAAAGGGGAAGTAATCGTGGGAGTGGTCAGCCTGGCGCTGGCCGATATGGAAACACCTTTCCCTCCACGGATCACGAGGCGGAGGCCTATCTAATCTCCTCCTTGCCATCGCCGCTTCAGCCATGTATCTTAAGGGCTATTGCGTTTCGCATACTCGGGGAGAGGAATTACTACGTGAAGAGGGAAAACTGGGCCTCGCGCATGGGCATCATCCTGGCCGTGGCGGGCTCCGCTGTGGGGCTGGGCAACTTCATGCGGTTTCCTGTGCAGGCGGTGGAGAACGGCGGGGGCGCCTTCATGATCCCATACATCGTGGCGCTGCTGCTGCTGGGCATCCCCCTCTGCTGGGTGGAATGGACCATGGGGCGCGCGGCGGGCGGGCATGGCCACGGCTCCGGCCCCGGCATATTCAACGTCTTCTGGAACAGCCGCCTCTCCCGCTGGTTCGGCGCCCTGGGCATATTCATCCCCCTAGTCATCTATTTCTACTACGTGCTCATAGAGGCGTGGTGCCTGGGATACGCATTTCATGCGCTTTCCGGCTCGCTGGGGATGGCCGCTTCCGAGGGGCAACTGAAGGAATTTCTCTCCGGCTTTCAGGGGGTGGCGGAGAACAAGTGGTTTTCAGGCCTCAGCGCTGGATACGTATTCTTCCTCATCGTTTTCTTTCTCAATTTCTTCGTCATATACTTCGGTGTTGCCAGGGGGATTGAGTGGATATCTAAAATCGCCATGCCGGTGCTGGTCCTGTTGGGAGCTGTCATCATGGTGCGGGTGCTGACCCTGGGCGCGCCAGACCCGGCTCATCCAGACTGGAGCGTGGTCAACGGATTCGGCTTCTTCTGGAATCCCGACTTTAGCGCCCTGACAGACTCCAAAGTGTGGCTGGCGGCGGCGGGGCAGATATTCTTCACCACATCGGTGGGCCTGGGGCTGATCATAACTTACGCCAGCTATCTGAAGCAGAACGACGACGTGGCGCTTTCCGGCTTGACGGCAATCTCCATCAACGAGTTCGTGGAGGTGGTGATCGGCGGGTCTATCGCCATTCCGGCGGCGTTCATCTTCTTCGGCGGCCCCGGCGCGG